>CAZFCR010000518.1:0-2590 GCA_964517305.1 uncultured Akkermansia sp. | reverse complement strand
GTTTACACCCTCAGCAGGAACACGGGATGCAGAAGCGCTTGTCCATCCGCCGGCACCGTTAGGGGTGATCACATTTTTGTTAACATTACCGCGAACCACGCTTGTACCGGTTACATCAGTTGGTGTAAATTCTTTCGGATCATCTTTTTTGCAGGAAATTAATGCGGCTGTCAGTGACAAAGCCAGTATTGTTTTTTTCATGTTGTTTATGGTTTGGGTTTAATATTAAAAATGGAAAATTAAAGTCAGTGCACCGGCACCTCCGCCTAAAGCGGTGTTACCGTTCAGGGTGTTGTTCAGTGAAAAAGCAGCGCCGTTGTTGTTGTCAACAGAGAAACCTTTTAACAGTTCGCGTGAGTCAACGTCAGCTTCTTCTGTGATCACAGCGGGACCGTTCTGACCGTTTGAATACACTTCGGTTTTAACTTCGGCACCTCTTCTGGTGGCAACAGAATAACCCCAGCCGTATTCAGCGGCAACAGAGATCTTGGTGAAGATAAAATACTCAACACCAATAAATCCTCGGAGGCCGATTCTTAAACCACCGCGGTGTTTTGTTTCCAGAACACGACCGTTCCTGCCGGGAGCAGTAGGAGCGAGGACCACTGTGCTCATGGCATTAAAATCGTCGGTGTAATACACATTGTGTGCGTCAGAGAAAGCATTGCCGTAGCTTACTTTTTCTCTTGACCCGCTGTGTCCAAAACCAAGTTCAGCACCGTAAAAGCCCTGAAGCCTGCGGTAACCTCTCCTTTTTTCAATGCCAACAGAGATCATGATGTTGTTTTTGCTGAAAGTCAGTTTATCTTCCACCCGGATGAGTGAGGCGGCAGCGATGTCGTCAGCGGTTCCCTGGCTTGCCTGGAACATAGCGGCAGCGTCCTGCACCTGGTTTCTCATCGAACCTGAAATGGTGTTCACACCAAACCGGGCACGAACAGCAGTTTTCGCGTTAAGAAAATACTTGCCGGTGATCTGGTTGTTGGCACTTGCGTACTGTATTAAACCGCCTGCCGCTGAGGGCGTAGGATCAAATACATCTAAGATTGTGTTTAAAAACGGGACTGTGTTGAATCCAAGGCCTATGTCGCCGGCCTTAGGCAGTATTTCGTTTCCCTTTTTGTTTTTGGGAACCAGGTCATCTCCCATATCCTGCGCGTGGCAGAGGGAAGACACCAGAAGTGTTGTCAATAAGACTACTCTTTTCTTCATATTTGTGTGGGTTTAATCGCCGCAAATGTACTCCAATTTTTAACAAGTGTATGGGAAAATCATGAACGGACCAATGTGAATAATATCAGTTTTAATACACTTAAAATAAAAAACCCCGGTTTTGCCGGGGTTTTAAGGATCAGATTATTTAAAGATGTTATGCTTCTTCGCCAACTTCCTGCTTGCTCGCCATCAAACGTTCGTATTCTTCCCTGCTGCCTACAACCAGTTTTTCGTACTGGCGTAAACCGGTTCCTGCAGGAATGAGGTGACCAACGATTACGTTTTCTTTTAAGCCGAGAAGTGTATCCACTTTTCCGTTCACAGCCGCTTCGTTCAGCACCTTGGTGGTTTCCTGGAACGATGCTGCTGAGATCCAGCTGTTTGTCTGGAGTGAAGCGCGGGTAATACCCTGGAGGATTGGATTTGCAGTTGCAGGAACAGCATCTCTGGCCTCGATCAGTTTTTTATCTTTGCGTTTCAGTACAGAGTTTTCATCGCGGAGTTTACGGGCGGTAATGATCTGACCACGTTTCAGCTCGCTGCTGTCGCCCGGATCAATCACCACCTTCTTACCGAAGATGTTGTCGTTTTCGCTCATGAAGTCGCCTTTGTTGATCAGTTGTTGTTCGAGGAACATGGTGTCGCCCGGATCAACGATCTCAACCTTGCGCATCATCTGACGTACAATGGTTTCAAAGTGTTTGTCATTCAGTTTCTGACCCTGTAAGCGGTAAACCTCCTGGATCTCGTTCACGAGGTATTCCTGCACAGCGGTTGGACCTTTGATGGCGAGGATATCGCCAGGGCTGATCGCGCCGTCGGATAAAGGATCACCTGCTCTCACGAAGTCGTTCTCCTGAACAAGGATGTGTTTACTTAAGTTCACCAGGTAACGGCGTTGTTCACCGGTTTTGGCTTCAACGATCACCTCGCGGTTACCGCGTTTGATCTTACCGAAGCTTACAATACCGTCGATCTCGCTCACAACCGCAGGATTACTTGGGTTACGGGCTTCAAACAATTCGGTTACACGTGGAAGGCCACCGGTGATATCACCTGTTTTGCCTGTTACACGCGGGATCTTCACAAGGATCTGTCCTGGTTCGATCTTCGCGCCTTCGTTGATAACGATGTGGGCGCTTACCGGAATGTTATATGATTTTAATGATTCTCCTTTTTTGTCTACGATGCGGATCATAGGGCTCATGCTCTTGTCACGGCTTTCGATGATCACTTTCTCGCGGAAACCTGTTTGCTCATCGCTTTCTTCACGGTAAGTTACGTTTTCTTTGATGTGCTCAAATTCAACGCTTCCACCAAATTCAGAAACGATAACAGCGTTGTACGGATCCCAGTCGCAGATCAGATCTCCTTT
>CAZFCR010000517.1:0-2597 GCA_964517305.1 uncultured Akkermansia sp. | reverse complement strand
CCTTCTTAATATCATGGCTCTTCCATGAAATCCGGGCACAATTAGTAATAACGCTCATTATCAACGGTCTACATTTTTTAATTCCATTTTTCTATTTGCGCCAAACCATTATCTTTGCAAGTCTTAAAAAATTTCGTTTAAAAAAATGAACAAGGAAAAAAACATTCAGCAGGAGTCTAAGAAAGAGCACACAAGCGTTTTAGAAAAGATCAGGAGGAGAACGGGCCTATTGGTTGGTATTGTGGGTTTAGCGCTCGTTATTTTTATTCTGGAAAGCCTTCTGGGCTCCGGCGCCTCAATATTCGGGGGTGATGAAATGTCGTCGGTTGGTACCGTTAACGGTAAAAAAATTGACCGCAACGAATTTGTTACCCGCATGGAAAATCAACTGGCCAGTTACCGCCAGCGCCAGGGTCGCGAAGTGGATGAAACCGTACGCGGACAGGTGATTGAAAGTATCTACCAACAATACGTGGTAACCCATGTGATGATGCCTGGTTTTGAAAAAGCAGGAATCACTGTTGGTGATGATGAATTATACGAAAACGTAGTGGTTAACCCAGCTGAGTCAGTGATCCAGAATCTGACAGATCCTAACACCGGCCGTGTGAATGAGCAGTTCTCACGTCCCGATGGAACACTTGATCCGGTAAAATGGAGACAAGCCGTCCAAAGTGTAACCGGTGAATCAGAAGTGGCGGTAAAACAAATGGAAGACATGGTAAAAAGCACCATTTATTTCAAAAAATTTCGTGCCCTTGTTACCAAAGGTCTTTACATCACTCAGGCCGAAGCTAAAGAGGCATACCGCGCCAACAACACCACCGCCAATATTTCGTATGTAATGAAACGTTTCGATTCAATGGCCGACAGCCTTGTAAAAGTCAGCGAATCAGATATTGAAAAATATTACAAAGAACATTCCCACCTTTACAAGAGCCTTGAGAACAGCCGTAAAATCGAATACATTGTTTACGATGTGTTGCCAAGCGCTGAAGATGTAGCTGAAGTTGAAAAAGAAGCTATTCGTGTGGCTGATGAATTTAAAAAAACCGACATCAGCGAAGACAGCATGTTAATGGCCCAGGAAAGTGAGAACGGCAACATCGTGATCCAGGATCTGAGCAAAAAAACCATGATCATCCGCGACTCAAGTGTTTATACTGCCGCGCCGGGAACAGTTTTTGGTCCTTACAACGAAGGTGCGTATTATAAAATCTACAAACTCCAGGCTATCAACTCAATCGCTGATAGCGCCAAAGTGCGTCACATTCTTGTTGGCATCAACGATCCGCAGACCAATCAGCCAAAACGCAGCATGCCGCAGGCGAAACGTGAAGCTGACAGTCTCCTGACCCTTATTAAAGAGAAAAAAGTAAACTTCGAAGATCTTGTTGTTTCCTTCAGCGATGACATGGGAAGCAAAACCAATGGTGGTGATTACGGCTGGTTTGATGAAAACAAACAGTTTGTTGAGCCTTTTAAAAATGCAGGTCTTCGTGGTGCCAAAGGAAATATTTCTGTTGTTGAAACACAGTTCGGATACCACATCATTGAAGTTCTGGACGTGAGTAAAACACGCCATACTTCGTACCGTGTTGCGCAGATCTTTAAACTGATTGCGCCAAGCGACGAGACCAACCAGGCCGTATTTGCAAAAGCAAGCCAGTTCAGCGGCGAAAACAACACTGCTGAATTGTTCGACAAAGCAGCCGAAAAACAGGACCTGACCAAACGTGTGGCCGAAGATGTAAAAGAAGGAGACTACCAGCTGCCTGGCCTCGAAGGCGCAAGGGATCTTGTTAAATGGTCGTTTAACGCTGAAAAGGGCGAAGTGAGTGTGTTCTCTTTAACTGATAAACATGTGGTGGCCAAACTTGCGGGTATCAGACCAAAAGGCACCCTTCCGCTTGAAGAAGTGAAAGAAGAAGTGACAGCCAAAGCCATTCAGGCCAAAAAAGCTGAAATGTTCCTTGAAGAATTTAAAACCAAAGGTGGAAATACTAAAAACGTTCAGGAACTGGCTCAGAAACTCGGTTTAACCGCTCAAACGCAGGAAAACATCAGTCTTTCAAGTCACAACGTAAATGGCATTGGCCACGACGATGTACTGATGGGAACTGTTGCAGGATCTAAAGCAGGCTCCACCAGCAAACCAACTGCAAGCAGCAATGGTGTTTTTGTAGTGGCGGTTAACGCAGTAAATCCTGCCGGTCCAACAGCCGATTTTTCAGTTCAGCGCAAAGAACTCGAATCAGCCGTAACTGGCCGTAGCGATTACGATGTGTTCAACGCCATGAAAGAGGATGCTGACATTGAATTTCACAAATCAAGAATTGACTAATAAAAACATCCCCGCTCCGGCGGGGATTTTTGTTTAATATTGTTCCATGCGTATTACCAACATCCTTGCGGCCATCGACAACTTCGCCCCGCCGCAATACCAGGAAGATTACGACAACAGTGGACTGATCTGCGGCGACGCCAACACTGAATGCACGGGTGCCCTGCTGAGCCTTGATTGCACCGAGCAGGTGGTAGAGGAGGCCATCAGCAATAACTGTAATCTCATTGTTTGTCACCATCCCATTGTTTTT
>CAZFCR010000516.1:0-2598 GCA_964517305.1 uncultured Akkermansia sp. | reverse complement strand
ATAAAAACATTAGTTATAAAAAAAGGCCGCCTCACTTTTGAGACAGCCTCTTTTTGTTGACCCAAAAAAATGAGCTGGTACGTTTATATCATCTACTCTCAAAACTCTGACATTTACTATAAAGGAGAGTCAGAAACCCCTTACGAGAGGCTTATTGCTCACAACTCAGGATTATCAAAGTTCACAAAAGACAAAGGACCTTGGGAACTGGTTTTTCTTCAGGAACTGGCTAATCGCAGCGAGGCTCTTAAAAGAGAAAAACAAATCAAAAAACTTAATCTCAGATCGATTCGCCTACTCCTTGATTCTGATCTCAATATAGTTCGCAAAAAAAATTAGAATGCCGCCCTGTCACGTCTCGTCACAAGTGACGAGAGGGTTCGAGTCCAGTCCGCTCAAAAGCAGAAGCGCTTGCAGAAATGTAAGCGCTTCTTTTTTTGGTATATTTTAGAAATTTGCGCTTCGCTTCTGAGCGGGCTCCAGGCAGAAGCCACACAGAAAGATAAACTGTGTGGCTTCTTTGTTTTATTTTAAGTTCATGGCTTCGCTTCTGACCGGGCTCCAGGCAGAAGCCACACAGAAAAATAACTCCGTTGTGAAAGCTGCGCTGGATGACACCACTTTTAAATAATAGTTTGTTTTTCACTGCAAATATTTAACATGTCCAACGCACGCCTTTGAGCTTATTCTTATAAATTTGTCTAACCTGAAAAAGATCATGACCTTACATAACAGACCCCTCATTCACCTTTTTACTTTAATCGTGTTAACTGCCTGTTGTAAAGGCCAAAATGCACTTACGGCAGAAACCAATGAGCCGCGCGCAGGGTACAGTGAAAAATGGACCTATTGTGATACTTCTGAGGTTGTCGACAATTCTTACGGCGTAAATAAAATATGGGATTTTTCTTCACTGCTATTAAGCGCAAACGATTCAGTGGTTAATTATTCGGCAGTACCGAACAATACATTTTCTGCACTATTTACAAATGCAAATCTAGTTGAGGATGCTAAAGGTCTTAACTTTTACTATAAAACAGAGAGCACTAGCTCTCCGTTTTTTGAGTTTTTGGGCATTGGAGACTCTGCTTCACAAATGGTTTTGTATAACAGTGCGATTGAATATTATTGGCCTGTTACATACAATCAAACATCTTCAGATAGCTTTGCAGGTAATTACAACGGCCAAGTAGAGGGAACAATTGCTGGTTTGAACTCTTATTCAGCAACCGGAACAGGTTCACTTCTATTGCCAGGAAATATTTTTTATCAAAACGTTATCCAAATCACAAGGAAAACAACTATTCAGATAAAATCGGGGCCTCCTCAAAATTCCACTACATATAATAATACTGTTACTGATTATATTTATTTCGACATCAATATTTCAGCGCCTCTTTTAAAGATCAGGTATGCCAAACTACAGGGATACAATTCTTTCGATGCACAGGTTCGTAAAGATGTTGTTACAGACTTAAAAAATTACAATTATTCGGACCTACTCACAATAAAACAGGCTCGTGACGGCGTTGTTAAGGTTACCGCGCCTTTTAGAAGCAGTGTCGAATTAATTGATTTAAATGGAAAAGCATACAAACCGCTTACTATGGAAACAAACAACGAGGAAGTGTCCCATTTTGAAAATATACCACCGAACGTGTATATCATAAAAGTGACCGATAACTCAACGACTCGCATAAAAAAAATTCTGGTTGAATAGATCGGAAAAATAAAAAATAAAATAACCTACCCTGATAGAGCAAACATCATCAATCACCTGTAACACGTTTAACAAGGAGCTATTGGCTTCACAATTTCTATATATAGCATGCGAATATTAATTCTATCCATATTTTTTGTAGCGTTTTTTGCCTGCAACAAAAAAAAATGCATAAATCAGGCAGATCCGGAATGTGAAAACTACGATCCTTGTTTAAACGTAAAAAATGCTGAGGCGTCGTTTAAAATATACGAAAAACTGGACGCCACCATTTTTGCAGCGGATTCTGTTTGGTGCAACAATCCAATAGTCCTTTGGACTAAAAACCAAAACAACTCCACGGTCAAATGGCGAATATATTCTGAAGGCTACAGTGTCACAGCGAAAGACACATTCGTTATTATTTATCCTTTCGCTCCACCAATGATGCCAACCGCTAAAATGTACACGGTGACCCTTATAGTTAACAGAAATACTAACGACTGTCCAGATGCAAAAGCAACAGACTCAACTTCACGCTGTTTCTATCTTTGGCCAAAAGAGCATTCCGGCAACTTCTTACCACCGTGCAACTACTTACCTATTTTCGGAACCTACAAGGGAGTGAAAGCTAGTAATCCTGATAAAACAGTCTATGTAACTATTTTTGACACTATCAAACCAGCTGCAAATTTACCTTGCAACGGGGACGCGGCCGGTAAAAATTATCAGTGGAATATCATTCGCAACCTAGCATATGATCAATTTGGGACCGAAAATTTTGGTGACGCAGTTAGTAGCGACATTAAAAGAAAAGGCGCAAGCGGATTCCTGCTTCAGTCCGACAATCGTTATCCAAATAATGGTTGTTTTGGATCGAAATTTCTTATAAGTTATAG
>CAZFCR010000515.1:0-2606 GCA_964517305.1 uncultured Akkermansia sp. | reverse complement strand
AGGGCTGGAACGATCGCTAACTTAAAAACTTTTAGGTGATGGCTTGCACCAGGCGCCTGCGGATAAACCAAAAGTGTGTAGATGCCTGGATCGAGCTTAGTTAATCTGAATCGGAAATTTTCTACCAGACCTTTTTCAGTTTTATTACCAATTAAAAAATATTTTAACTGAATCCCATCTGCGTTGAAATTGATGAGTTCAAAAGTAAAATCGATATTGTTTTCAAAGTGTTTTAATTTTAATAGTTCTTCAGGTACGACATCATCATTATTTACTTTTATACTCTGGAGATGGAAATAAATGTTCTTCTTTTCTGAAATATTTTTTCTATTAATAATCAGCAGTCCGTTCATGGTGCTGCAGTAAATATTCCCATTAAAAGAAACCGCATTCTCAATGCTACCACCATGAAGTTTTTTAAGCCCTGCAGGAAAACCCTTAATATATCCTACATAGAGCCCTTGATTAGTGCTTAATAAAACTTCGTCACTATTAGTAAAAGAAATATTGTTTATTATATTAACAGGCAAACCCGATTTGGTTGTATAATGCGTAAGTTGATTGTCTTTATGGAGAATGTAAACTCCCTTGCCAACTGTATTGCACCATACATTACCCCACACATCTTCCACAAGACTTTTTACGAAAGTTCCCCGGGTGGGTTTTAAAAAAGAAGGTTTTCTAAGGGAATCTTTAACAATAGGCAGGAAATCTAAGGAAGAAGCCGTAGATTCAGGTAAATTTCTGCTGTATGTATAAAGTCCATTTTCAGTAGCTATCAGATAGTCATCACCCAGTTGTACATATGCATTAGTCTTGTAACTTACATCAATTCTTTTCGTTATTCGGTTCTTAATAACCTGAGTGATTCCTTTTCGATGCAGTAATAAAATAGAATCGTTAGCATAAGAAATGATTTTGATACCATTTTTTAAGTCTGGTATACGCTTCCAGTTTAATTTATCATCAGGATTATGCAAAGTTGCTACGTCAACATGGTACATATAAGAAACCAGGATTTTTCCGTTACCAATAAATAAGTCGAGAGGCTCCTCAATGACTCCCGGGTCGAGTATTTGCTTGATTTTTCCGCGCGAATCTACATGATACACTAAGCCTCTTTGAGTGGCGATAAAAAGAGATGAGCCATATTTTTTTATGAAAGCAATGGAGTTACCGAGAGGATGGCTGGCCGGAAAAGACTTATCGTTTAAATTCCTGCAGTAAAATAAACCCCTGCTCTTTGACGAAACCCACAATCCATTCTGAGAATCAGGTAATACGTCATTTATAGTAAGATTGTCGAAATAATGGTTGATAATTGAATCTTTCTTATTAATCTCATACAAACCATCGTTGTAACATGCAACCCATAAGTGCCCTCTTCTATCATGCCTGAAATTCTGTATATACGCATTAAGTTGTATGAATGTGTTACTATTGGCAGCTATGTCATAGTGCCCGATTCGATCATAGAAGGAATAAAAAATATGATTGCCTCTTTGTTTAAAATGACGTGGAGCGCCAAGAGCGGATTTATCTATTTTCACAAATTTATCGCCGGCTTTTGTCGGGAAGACGATCCCAACGTTTCCAGGCCGGCTGAACAAACTCAGTTTTTCATTTTCATAATAATTGTAGATCGGTAACAGCCTGCCATTTTTGTTCCATACATTAAAAACTATCGAATCATGTTTAATTGTTTTGCTGATGTTCTGAATTTCATATCCCTTTTTATGTCGGCAGAGCTTATAGCTGTATTGTTTGGTGTGCACATAAATATTAGAACTATCATCTACATAAAGCTGATATATTTCGTTAACTGTTTTCCTGAGATACGAGGATAAAGAATCGATTCCCTCGATTATCAGCGCACTATCATTTCTAATTTGATAAATCTTTGCGTTAGAATTTGCAACCCATTTTTCTCCTTTTTCATTTTCATATATTGAATAGATAAATAAATCCTCAAAGCCAAGATTGGTTAGAACCGGTTTAAACTGCACGCTGTTATACTTAAGCGGTCCATAATTTGTAAAAGCCCATAAATAACCATCCTTGTCCTGGTGAAGATTGTAGACTTCATCTGAGATGAGCCCGTCTGAAGTTGTAAAATTTCTAAAATTGAGGACTTGCGACCGGAGATTTCCAAAAGAAACAGTCAAAAAGACAATAATGAAGCAGATTGAGCGCATTATCAACAAAAATAATGATTGACCCGAAAGAATTGCTAATTTTGAATAAAATCCCATGAAAAAGAACATAATCCTCATTAATCTCATCCTGCTATTTAAACTACAGGCTCAGATTCCAGTAAACGGCTTAGTCGCCTATTATCCTTTTACTAACAACACCAACGACCTTAGTGGTAACGCCTATAATGCAACAAATATGGGTGCTCAACTAACGTTTGACCGATGTGGAAACGCCAACAGCGCTTATTTTTTTAATGGCGTGTCAAATTACATGATTCTTCCGGCTGCACCGTTTTTATTGAACGACTACTCGTACAGTGTTTGGATCCGCCCGGTATCAACTCCATCCACACCGGGCACGATGCCGATCTGTGTGGGTGAAGCAGGAGTATTGAATCAATCACTTACTTA
>CAZFCR010000514.1:0-2610 GCA_964517305.1 uncultured Akkermansia sp. | reverse complement strand
CTTCGCACTTCGTACTTCTAACCTCGTACTTCCAACCTCGTACTTCGTACTTAGAAAAAGGCTCTTACCTGCGCGCCGCCCAGATGAACTGCACCAGCATCGGGTGTTTTACGGCCATTGTAATTGATGCTGACCTGGATGTTACTGTTCAAATTCCGCTGGTAATTGAGTTCCCAGGTAAAGTTATTGCCGGTTCTCAGACCGTTGAGCATTTCAAACGCCACGGGCGAATTTTCGTCATCATTAAAAAGTATCTGAATGTAATCTAAACGTCCTGTTAAACTGCCTTTTTCGGTTTGATTGTATTTAAGCTCCATTCCATAAGTATTTAAAAAGGCCTGCTGTGAACCGCCTTCATTTTTCCGGTTTGTTTTCTCGTTGTATTTGTAAATGCCGCTGATCCTGAAAACTGTATTCGGTTGGTAAACCAGGCGCTGCTCGCTTTCGTAAGAAACGATAAAATAATTTCGTGTGGAAAAAAACTGAGACACGTTACTTTTTTCATTGTAAAGGTTATCGCTGTTAATGGCCCAGGCCTTTAAAAAATTGAGCCGCCATTTTACCTGGTGCGTCAGCAGTGTTCTTTCTTCAATGCCATTCAGCAGCAACTGCCGTGAGGCATTGTTGATATAAGTGTAATCGGCCCCAAATACCGGCGAGGTCTGATTAAAAAAAACACTCTGCCTGAAATTGTTGTTCCGGGCCAGCAACATGCTGTCACTCGCCTCAGCAAATGGATTGTAACTTTGTTTCCCATCCTGGTCACTCACTTTGTTGTCTAAACGCAATGCAGTTTGCGCCGACCACCTGTTCACAAACAATGCCAGGGGTTTCGAAGATCTTTTGAGCAGCGCACTTGGCCTGAGGCTCACCGAAATGCTCACCTGGTTCTGCAATACTTTTACGTATTCGTTGGTGGGCGTGTAAATGCGGATGTACCTGGCCTGATCGGCAAAACGAGCCGTTTCAAATTCACTGAGTTCTTTAATGTTGTTATCGTTGTAATCGTTCCAGGCGTATTGACCCTGCCCCGGCGCTACTTCGAGGTAATAAAACTCGCGCCGGTTTTCCAGTCCATAACCTGCTTCATAAAAAATATTGGAAGTGATAAATCCACCAAAATAACGCGGGTTGTATTCCAGGCGGTTCAACAATGTGTTGTCGGGTTTCAGAAAACTGCCGACCACATTCTTTAACTCCAGTTTGCGGTAAGTAATTAAAACCGAAAAAGGATTGTTTTTAATGGAATAAATGGAAGCCTGAACGCCGATGTTTGTCGCAAAGGTACTGTCGCTGAGCGCATCGCCATAGGCCAGCCGGTCGCGACGTTCGCGGTAAAACAATTTGGCCTTGTTCTTTGAACTGTCGGCATTGGAAATGCTTCCCTCCCACTCCCAGAACTGGTAAGCACGCGGCAACAATCTGCCTGTTCCAGAATTTTTAAAAATATTGTTCTCGAACTCGTCGCTGTAAGCGAGTTTCACAGGTCCGATCTTTTTCGACACCAGAGTTTTATGCCTGTAAAATTGTGTATTCTGCGAGTTGAGCTGGTCTTTTGTTTCCAGGAAAGAGCCATTAAAAGCTGCATTTAAATTCTGATCACCATAAGTACCTCCAAGCAGATGTTTTAAACCCTCGTAATTGTTGCCTTCATTAAAAAGATTCAGCCCGTATGTAGCGCTGCCTTTATTTGTTTTCAGGATCCCGAGTTCAGCGGCAGCGAGGTGCTGATCGTTCAGTAATAAACTGTTCAGTGGTCTGTTCCAGTCGCGCTCAAACTCAATTGTACGAAATCGTTCCACCTGCGTAAACTGTTTCTGGAGAAACTCATAACTCAAATTGTAAATCAGTTTGGTTTCATTCTTCATCGAGTCAATGCCAATGACATCCTGGTTGCGACTCAGCACTTTCACGCCACTGCCTTCATCGTTGCCCTTGTCACTGCGGCTAAACTGATTGATGTCGTTCTTAGTATAAACGCCTTCCACTGAAATTGTATTATCAGAAGTCAGCGAATGCGAAAAACCCGCGGTGAGCATCTGGTGTCGCTTGGGTGTTACAAGCGGGATCACTGTATCATAAGTTCCCTGTCTGATGCCGTTAACCGGGGCTACCCATTCGTAGACCTTGCCATTGGCAGCTGAATTTACCTGCCGGTAATTGCCATTGCCCTGACCTACATTGCTGAACCTGATCCGGTACCTTGCCAGTTCTTCATCCTGGCTATAAACATATATTCCGGGATAAAGCATGTTATCAACAATCGTATCGGCGCGTTTGTAAAAAACATCGCTGTTATTAAAAGTCTCTGTCTGAACACCCGATGAATAAGCCTTTTCAAGGGTATCACCAATTAAAGCCATCGCATTTTTCTGGTCCTGTTCAAGGGTCTGAAGCAAGGGTCTGTTGCGGTTGTCCTGCTCCGTAAAAAAATTCATGAATATTTTGCTCTTGCCTGTTTCAATTTCCTCACCAAAAAAGAAAAGTGAACGTGCGTAATTGCGCTCGGCATACTGGTATTCCGCCACAATTCTTTTGTCTTTGGTAATGAGCTGACGGGCGGTGAAAGTAAGCTCACCAGTATTGTAATCGATGATGTAATCGTTCTCC
>CAZFCR010000513.1:0-2624 GCA_964517305.1 uncultured Akkermansia sp. | reverse complement strand
AATGAGCCTGCCCTTTTCATCGCCCTGGTAATAATTGGTTTTAATGTCGTCGGGCGTTTCAAGGCGACCATACACTTTGTATTTCACGTTGTCTTCATACCTGCAATGATCCCGTGTATAAGACCTGGTGAGTTCTTTATTGCCGCGTTTACGGCCCTTTTCATCCACATCCTTTGGGCGGTATTCGTATTCAATATGATAGTGAAAGTTGTTGGCGTTGCTGTCAAGCGAATGGGTGATGGTGTAAATGTCCTTGAATCCGTAGTGGATGGTTTCCCAGCGCGACTTGTCTTTTCCTTCTGAAATAAATTTACTTTCTTTCTCAACATAACTCGTCAGCTTGCCCTGTTGGTAATAGTTTGGTTCTGTTTTTATCAATCGTTTTTTATCGTCATAGGTGTATTTCTGCCAGCTCTCGACGCTGTCTTTATGATTGTACCGAATCATCTTAACCACCAGATCACCGGCGTACTCATATCCTGTTTTGCCGCTTTGGGTCTGCATATAAATCATCTGACCTTTTTCGTCGTATCTCAATTCACCGTAATTAAACGTGTAACTTGTCCTGGAAACCAACTGTGAAATTGACTTTACTTTGTTCTGCTTCACCAGGGCAGCCAGATTACTATCGTTTCTGAAATCATAGATGTTGTCAAAAAGCGCGGTACTTCGTGGATAGCTCAACTGCGCATAGATGCAGGTACTTGTTATCAGGAACAGGGTGATGGCTAAAAAACGAATTTTCATGGTATGGCAAAAGTTTTGTGCGGATAAAAAAGGACATTTAAAAATAGGTATACGTATACTGAAACTCAAAGCTCTGTTTGGGCCCTTCTTCATTATCCGCATTCCAGCTGCTTTGCAGGGTTTTTGTAATCAGGCCTTTTTCATTGTACCAGATCTCCATTTTTGCCCGGTAACCTTCTTCGCCCTCTAAAGTGTAATCACTCACCTGATCTTTGGCGTTGTAGTGCAAAGTATAGTGCCAGTTGTCCTGTGATTTTGTTTCAATTTGTCCTGAGGCTGTGTAAGTCATTTTTAATTCTGTTTTTTTCTGACCGTTAATTTTTCCCGCGTACAGCGCGGTTATAAATGACGGAGAATAGCTGCCTTCACTATAGTCCTCAGGATGTTCCTGTGCAAAATCCATAAAGGCTTCTTCGTAAGAAACACTGCCATATTCCAACAAACGTTTTTTATCGTCGTACAGCACATAAGTGCTTGAAACAGCAGTTGCTACCTGGTTTTTACCGAAGGCCCTGTAAGTAACAATGTCGCTGTACTCGCCATTGTCTCTGGTGTAAGTGCGGACAAGCGTGCGTTCACCATACTGGGGCCCTTGTTGAGAACCCGAACCCTGGCTTGTAAAACTAATGGTGTATTTGATATCGCCGGCAAGGCTGTCGTACGACACGGTTGTTTTTGAAGGCTCCGGCCTGTAATCGATGTATGATCGATAACGTCGCACCTCCGCACCTTTTTTGTTGGTAGAATAGCTCACCTCAATTGATTTGCCTTTTAAATCCTGCCCCCCATAATGTTGTCCGCGTTCCTCAAGCAGCAGGCGATTTTTGGCATCGTAAGTTCTTTTTTTCCAACTCTCAATTTTGGTGGTATCACCATTCACATAACTGATGTCTTCAATAATGGCGTTGGCATCGTTATAAACAAATTGTTTGCGGTAATAGATCCCATTACGGGCTGTTGACAGTTTTATCACCCGGCCCTTGTTATCAAACACATAATAACCGTTACAATGTTTTATGCTGTCCTTTTGCCATTCGCTGACCGTACGCACCTTATTGGTCCTGATACCGGCCTGCAGAAGCGTATCGTAAAAAAAACTGCTGATGTCAGCGAATTGAGCCTGGGCAGTAGTGACAAAGAACAGAGAGAAAAGGAAGATATTTTTCATTGGCACAGATAAGTGTTTGGAGGAAAGTATATAAAAAAGGAGGGCTCGATTTTGTAAAGCTTCCGCTAAGGTAGCACATTTGGATCGTTAAGACAATGCTACCCCTCGTGCTTGCTACCGCCGGTATAAAAATCTGAATGGCAGCAAAACATCATACACGCGCCACTGCTACTCTGGCAAGCCTGAAAGACATGTTAGCAGGCAGTGACCGTGCTGTGAGTTAAACCTTGTCAGTCCTTTTCAAGAATAATGGTTGTTATGATAAGGTTCAACGGCTCTGTGTAAATTGTGTTGGTTGTCACGACATGAAATCCCGTATTTCTCCAACGCTGTAGTTCTATCCTGATTTGAATTTGATTCTCAATCAACTCGGCATCATAGTTCTCTGTTAATATATGAACCTGTTTCAAGGCCTTTATCTCTGTTCTGTTGTCGGGAGTGATTGTTATGATTCTGTGTTCTTCAGTTCGAATGCCGGATGATAAACTCTCGAAAACCCGTATCAGCACTGTTTCCGGGTACTTGTCTTCCTGAGCCTGTAGTATTGAACTAAAAGCAGGAAATGTCAATAACAAACAAAACAGAATTCTTTTTTTCATTTGAAATATTTATGGGTTTATGGTTTTAATTTTTTGTCCTTATAGCGAAGTCAATGTTTTAAAAACACCGTCTATCACCTTTGACATTCTTTTGATGTCAAGCGTTTCCA
>CAZFCR010000512.1:0-2628 GCA_964517305.1 uncultured Akkermansia sp. | reverse complement strand
AACTGGCCAAAACACTTGAGAGCGACAGCTATTTTAAGGGCGATGAGATCCAGATGCTGCTGCAGAAAGCCATTCTGAGCCTGCCCGAAAAACAGCGCCTGGTTTTTAACATGCGTTATTACGATGAGATGCCCTACGAACAAATGTCTGATATTCTTGAAACTTCTGCAGGCGCGCTCAAGGCAAGTTATCATCTTGCGGCAAAAAAAATTGAATCACTGTTAACCGAAACAAACAAATGAACGAGGGCATTGAAGAAAATAAAAACGAACACAAAAAAGAAGGCTTTTCGGTGCCGCCTGGTTTCTTTAAAGATGAAGCCCTTAAAATTACGAAGCGAATCGCCTGGGAAGATGAAATGCTGAAGTACCCGCAACTGTCTTCTCTCAAAGCGTCAACTCCTTTTACTGTTCCGGATCACTATTTTGAAGAGGCAGCCGTTTCAGTTTCCACTGATTTGTATTTACAAACGCTGAAACAGGACGTGCTTGCGGTGCCCGGCAACTATTTTGAAAAATCGGCTCTGTCACTCGCCGAATCAATTGATAAACAAAGTCGCGTAAAAGTTATTCCGGTTTCTTCTGTCCCTAAAAAGTCTCCCACACAATATTGGTTTTACAGGGCTGCTGCAGCCGTATTGGTGGTTGCCGGTGCCTGGATCGCGGTGATACTTAATTCTCGAAATGAAAAAGATTGCGGCGGCATTGCCTGCCTTGAACGACAGGAGATCATCAAAAGTAAATCGATTGAAAATATAGAGCAGGAGGAGCTTTACGATCTTGTGGATCCCGAAGCACTGCGAAAAAATCTGGACATAAAAAAAACAAACCACCAGGAGATTCAGCACAACGATAGTGATGTGGTGATACCCGAAGAACTGTTTGACGAGATCTGATGAAACGTTTTATCTTCATATATCTTTCTGTGTTATTCTTTGTTTTCAACAGCAAATCACAGAATAATCACGACCGGATTGAAACGCTGCGTGTGGCCTTTATCAGTAAACGCCTGCAATTGACCAATTCGGAACAGGAAAAATTCTGGCCTGTTTACAACGAATACAACGACAAGATCAAAGCGATCAGGAAAAACCTGAGACAGAATTTCCGGAAAAACATTCCTGATATGAGTGAGGCCGAAGCCGAACAGCTTTATGCACTGGATCTGCAGTCAAAACAGGCTGAAACCGATGTGCATAAACTTTATAGCATCAGGCTGAAACAAATGATAGGTACAAAAAAATTACTTCTGCTCAGAGTTGCCGAAGAAGATTTTAAAAAAGAAATCCTCAAAACCCTCAGGGAAAGCAGTGAATAAGATGGACCACGCCTTTTTAAAGATCCTCCTTCTCATCACCGGCATTTTTACCGGCAGCAAGCTGTTTGCACAAAGGGCGTTCGATAGTCTGAAAGCGCCGTTGCCCCGACATTATTTTAATACGCTTATTTCCGCCGACCGCTATTCAAAACCTGAGAAAGAATTTTCGGACACCAATAACGTGATCAGCCGCCGTTTAAAAAGTTATGGAGTTGAACAGTTTTTCATCGCTTTCTCTTCACCGCTCTACACTTCAGAATCTGCTGATACACTGGTCCGCAGCAATACACACCTGCTGCTGACTGGTAATTTCCTGAGCCTTAAACCTCGTTTCGGCGGACTGGCACAAGACCACAACCTGATCAAGGCGGGTATCGGGCTTCGATACATTTATAATTCTGGCAAAAAGGGAATCTGGTTCATCGACGTATCTCCTTTTGTAACGCGTGACATCAGTCACCCGTCAAAACCATTTTACAGGCTGGCCAGTACCATTGTTTACAGTCATAACCAAAGCCTCTCATTTAACTGGCGTGTGGGCATCACCAAATCGTTTATGTGGGGTAACCGATTGTATCTTCCGTTTGTTGGTTTGCGAATAGGACGGCTTGATAAAATTTATTTCAGCATCCAGTTTCCAAGAAGTCTGCAATTGAGTGTACCCTTGAATCAAAATCTGATCTTAAGCCTTTACAGCCGCGGACAGGGTGGTATGTTTAACTTCTCAAACCATGATTCTCTTTATTTCCGGAAATCTGAACAAACCTTCCATTTCAGCCGTTACGAAGTAGTGTCTGGTTTGCGCTGTGATGTAAGAGTCGGGTCCCGGTTCAGTTTTTTTGGTGCTCTGGGATTAAGCACCCGCAACAGCATTGTTTTTTATTCCGAACCCGCGAATCCACGCCGACGTAAATTCAACTACACCAGTTATTTTTTCTCTAAAAAACCGGCACCGGGCGGTTTTCTTCACCTGGGTTTTGTTCTCAGGCTTGGAAAAACACGTTCGTATTACAACAACAAAAACCTGTATGATGCCATCGACCTGAACCAGGGGAATGTTCAGATACAACCTGCAGCCCGGCAAAAATCGGTTCAAAATCTTGAATCCATTCAGGACCTTATTGAGTATAATGATTATTAATTACAACACACATTAAACCTTTGCCGGATTGGCAAGTCAAAACACAAACGCTAAAAAACAATTGTTATGAAAAAGAAAAACATCCACTTAAAAATGTTCGCGCTGATGGTGCTGGGCATGTTGCTCACCGTATCGTGCCGTAAAAATGATCCGGAGCCAGAACCGGAGCC
>CAZFCR010000511.1:2041-2661 GCA_964517305.1 uncultured Akkermansia sp. | reverse complement strand
ACCAGTAAAAAGGCGCATAACATCACCGGCAACAAAGAAGTGTATAATCCCGACAAACCACTGTTGAGAGGAGATACAAATGACAGGACCTGCCTGAAATCGATAAAGGGGTGTTTTTTCATGGTTTACTGCGCACGGTAATCGACGAATTCCGTCAAACCTAATGCCAGATAAAATTAACAAGATTCCTGACAGAAACAACACCGCTTCACTCATTTTATTGGATTATAGGCTCATCCGTTTCCCGAAAAAGCACTTTTTTGTAGAATCCGGCCATTTTTTAACGCTTGAGATAATAGACTGGGTGTGCCTGATTAAACAGCCTGATGTACCGGTAAATCTGCTCCTTTTGTTTGCGCCTCGGCAACTTTTTAAACTCCGCAAATAAAGCGGGATCTTTCCCAAGCAGGAGCTCGAGTTCTGAGAAGTTAAACTCTCTCAGTACGCCATCATAATAATCCATCACAAATTCCCTCAACTCCACCGCCGAGCCGCCCCCTACCGGATAACCGAAGCGGGGATCGTAAAACGCGGGATTGTTTACCCGGACTTTCACAACAAGGTAAGAAATGGCGCCAAAAACGGGACTTTTGAGCCTAATTTCGGCCCCTTGCGCCGAA
>CAZFCR010000511.1:0-2031 GCA_964517305.1 uncultured Akkermansia sp. | reverse complement strand
CGCGGTAAAAATTTCCTCCATGATTGAGGTAAAGTGTATTATTCTGATAAAACCCCCAGGCCGAAGGGCTAATGGCTGCTCTACGGATACCATCCTCAACATATAAAAATGTATCCGCTGCCATTACCTTCCCGATAAATTCAAGTTGCGATGTGTCCAGGGCTGATTTAATCTGAGATTTAAGAATGCCCCGGTTGTGCCTGAAATCACTGTAGGACAGATAAACAGCATCTCTGAGAACCGGCGCGTACAAAGCGCTGTCGTTTTGTGCGGAATAAAAATCCGCCGTCAGCACAAAGAGCCAGATAAAAATATAACGCATGTTGCAAATCTCGCTCAGCAAACGGTTAATTGAAACATAAATAAACCTAAATGCCTACAGATCCGCCCTGATCGCTAACTTTGTCGCATGCGTATCAAAAGCAACCGGCTGAAGCACCTTCACGAATTTTATCACCTCGAACTTGACAACAAATTCCCCCGCGACGAAATAGATGCCCTGTTTTATTTCGCTGTTGATCATTACCTCGGCCTTAGCCGCAGCCAGGCAATGACCAATGAAAACGCCAATCTGAACCAAAGTGAAGTGCTGAACCTTTACGATTGTGCGAAAGAACTGGCCCTTGGCAAACCCATTCAGTATGTGTTGGGAAAAGCCTGGTTTTACGGACGCAGTTTTTTTACAGATCCTTCGGTCTTAATTCCGCGGCCTGAAACGGAAGAACTCGTTGACCTTATTCTTCGCGAAAACAAAGGCGCTATCAGCCTACTCGATATCGGCACGGGCAGCGGATGCATCCCCGTAACACTTGCCGCGCAATTGCCCGGCTCAAACGTAAGTGCATGTGATTTAAGTTTGCCGGCGCTGAAAACCGCCGCCAGAAATGCAGACCAGCACCATACGAAGATCAGATTTTTCCAGTGCGATGTGCTCCATCCATCAGCCGATCTGCAGAATTCATACGATCTGATCGTGAGTAATCCTCCCTATATTCTTGCTTCTGAAAAAAACACAATGGCTCCCCACGTCATCGACCATGAGCCTCACCTCGCGCTTTTTGCGGAAGGCAATGACCCCATCATCTTTTACAGGAAAATAATTGATCTCTGCGAAAAACACCTCAAAAAAGAAGGGCTGCTTTATTTTGAATTAAATCCGCTCACCGCAGTCTTAACCCTGGAATACGCGCAGCAAAGCGGTCTTTTCTCCGCAGCCACACTGATAAAAGACCTCAGCGGCAAAACACGTTTTCTGAAAGCAATAAAAAAACCCGGCTAACTTTCTTTAAGTCCGCGTCCGGTTTTACTGATCTTGTTATCGCGTTTTAACTCGGCGATGACCTTATCAAGAACACCATTCACAAATACCTTGCTGTTGGGCGTGCTGTATTCTTTGCTGATGTCGATGTACTCGTTGAGTGAGGCTTTAACCGGCACGTTGGGAAGATAAAGAATTTCGGCAAGGGCCATTTCCATCAACAACATATCCATATTGGCGATCCTTTCGATCTCCCAGTTTTTGGTATGTTTATCAATCAGTTCTTCAAACTGCTCGCGGTAAATGATGGATTTATTAAAAAGAACACTCATAAAATCGAGATCATCTTTTTCATCCTTCAGCAGCGGCTGAATTTTAAACTCGCCGTTAAAATCTTCGAAATTCCTGATCACTGAATTAAACGCCACAAAAGTGTCGTCAGCCCAGTGCATGTTGCGTTCTTCAAAAATAGAAATCAACATTTCGTTTTTGCTCAGATGTTCGGTAATCAGCGAAATCACAAAATCCCGGTCTTCCTTCACCTCATTCAGTGGCGAGTTGAGATAGTTTTTATACGACTTGCCGTTACGGATCTCTGTAAATAATTTACGAACCACGTCGAAATCATTCTGCCAGCTGACTTTGCGTTTTTCAATCTGCTGTTTCAGTTCCTTGTTGGAATTAAGAGAAACCAGGAGACTGTTGTTGGCAAACTTCATATTTGGCGCCAGATCTTCTTTACCCGGAAGTCGTTTGTTTTTATTTTCATCGAT
>CAZFCR010000510.1:0-2665 GCA_964517305.1 uncultured Akkermansia sp. | reverse complement strand
ATACGCTTGTGCAGATATTCAAAATCAGGCATCACAAAACGTTCTGACCAAACTGGGTTTTAATAAGACCGGCAGCTTTTATTATGAGAGTGAGCCACACTACTGGTTTAAAATCAGCAAACCATTTTAATACGTGCTCGCTTGATCATCAATCCGGCCTGTCACAAACAGCCCTAACAGCCCCTTTCACGTCAAACTGCCAGTTTATGTTGACCGATAATATTTTGTGCTTAAATTCGTTATACCTAAAACGCCTGAAAAAATCATCGCATGAAAAGATCAACCATTGGCCTCGGGCTCAGTTTCGTTTTCATTCTCTCAGCATTTATTTTTATCAGTTGCCGCAAACAGCCTTCGCCGCCACCTCAGCAAGAACTTGCCGATGAGCCCGCTTTGCCGGCTGAACCTTATGATTATTATTCGAAGAACAAAATAAACAACCACATGGCCACGCTTGGACGTGTTTTGTTTTATGACAGGAAACTGTCAGTCAACAATGCTGTATCCTGCGGCAGCTGTCACAAACAGGAATTTGCGTTTGCCGACAATGTACAGTTCAACAAAGGATTTAATGGTGTGCCGCTGAAACGTAATTCGCCCTCTATTCAGGGCATCCGTGGTTTTATAACCCAGATGCAGCCAACTTTCGTCAACGGTCAGTGGATATCAGAACCGATGCAGGACAGGCCCACCCGCGATAACCAGTCGCCCGAACTGCTTTTCTGGGATGGCCGTCAGACCAGTGTCGCCGACATGGTGTTGAACCCGGTGCTCAACCATAACGAGATGAACATTCCTGATTTTGAGAGCCTGATCACCAAACTCAAATCCATCGATTATTACGCGCCACTATTTAAAAATGCTTTCGGCGACGAAAACATCAACACCGAGCGATTGGCTTTGGCGCTGCAATCCTTTATCGCCTGCCTGAACACCGATAAACCAAAAAACTTTGGCATGCAGCACGTTGCTTTTTCAGGAGGATTTGGTCCCGGTATTCCACGCTCAGCGCCCAGTCCCACCAACCTGGTTGAAATGGGCAGATTTCTTTTTCATGCCAAATACAATTGTGCCAAATGTCACGATCCTTCGCATGGCGGCGGGTACGGCAACGCCGTTTCACCCTCACAAATGTTCAACATAGGACTTGATGAAGAAATCAATGACCGCGGATTGGGGGAAATAACAGGAAAACCCGGAGACATGGGTTTGTTTAAAGTGCCTACGCTTCAGAATATTTCTTTAACCGCACCTTATATGCACGACGGCAGATTTGCTAACCTGGGAGAAGTGATCGATCATTACAGTCACGGAATTAAATCCAATCCTAACCTGTCGCCTGACTTTAAGGCCACTGATGGCAGAGCTAAAAACCTGAACATTTCACCAGTGGAAAAAAACGCGCTTATTGTGTTTTTAAATACACTGAAAGATGAAGATTTTCTGACTTCACCGCTGTACGCGGATCCATTTAAAAAATAAATTATGCGTCTGATCTTTTTTTCTCTGCTGGTAACAAGCCTGTGGCAATTGCCTGCACAAACCATTGCTCCTGACACCATTCAGCCCAAGGCCAAAACCAGCTCCAAATACCTTGGTATACAGGCTAATCTGCTTTTACAGCAATTTATCAGCTTTAACAGCAACGCTTCTATCAATACCAATCCTTTTCTTTTTTCTTACTCTAAAAATGATCTGAAAACGGGGAAAGGATTTGCATTTGGATCCGGTTTTAACCTCAGCGAAAATTCATCCAACGACGGTGTTTCGTCGGTAACTGTACAAAACTATAACCTTGCGTTCAGGCTGGGTTTTGAAAAAAAGTACTTCCAGGACCAGAAACTTATTCCTTTCTGGGGGATTGAAGGTGCCTTTGGAGGCGTTTACACGAAAGTGGTTTCCATGCTTAACCAGTCTTTCAGTGGAAGCCGTACTGTGGTGGAGACCAGTCGTTTGTTTATAGGACCGTCCTTCCGGGCCGGGCTTAATTACGCGTTTTCGAAACACATCCTCGTGGGAACGGAATGTTTTTTTAATGCCCAGGTAGCTTTTACATCCACCAGCACCAATTCGGGACTGGTAGGACAAAGCTTTGTGCCCTTTAACGTCGGATTCCAGGTTCCAACTGCCATTTTTCTCATTTTCAGGTATTAGTCTGCCCGGATCAGGGCATAAAAAAAACGCAAGTGGGTGCTCCTGCGCTTTTTTCCTTGGTTAAAATGTGTTTGCCTTAAGGCTTTTTCAAATTAACGCATTTGCCCAACCATTTTCAGAGCAAATTGGTAGTTGGTAGGTTTTAATTGGTAGAATAGCGTTCTCAGTTGGTACTCTGAAAAAGAAAATCGTAAAAAAATGCAAAAAAAGCGAATTCTTAATGTAGATTAATAGGAAATGGCCCTTCTATACCATAACTTTGTGGCTCGTTCTTTTTTGGGTGTAAGTCCTCACAGGTGCAAACTTGTGGGGACTTTCTTTTTCCCGTCAATTTTTCAGACCAACTCGTAACGATAAAGCAAATTACGGCGTTCTGAGTTTGACCCACTCGATTGCCCAGTCCGAAGCTTTAAAAACGGCGCCGCCTCTCAGCCTGAATCCCTGTCTGTCGTGCAGGTAAACCGCCACGTTATACTGTCCTGCGCAACATATAAGCACTTCCTGTTCATGT
>CAZFCR010000509.1:0-2688 GCA_964517305.1 uncultured Akkermansia sp. | reverse complement strand
ATCCGCTACAATTACACGCTTGTAAAAGCCAGTGCAGTCAATGTGGACACTACACAATTCCGCAGAGCCATGTGGCCGGGCTTGCTCAGCATGGTAAAGATCAGTGGTGACATGCGGTTCCTGCGCGAACACAACACGGTGATAGAATACAATTATCTTGATAAGGACGGCAAACCCATCAGCCTTTTTACTATCCGTCCGGCGCATTACAAACACTAAATCCGTTCGCCGGATTCATCAATTTTATTATCTTTAATAAAAAAACATGAATAAAACGGACATCGAAAAGATCCTGTTCCTGGATATAGAAACTGTTCCGCTTGTTTTTAAATACAACGACCTTGATAAAAACAGCAGGGAATTGTGGAACAAAAAGTGGCAGTACAACCGCGACATCAGCCCCGAAACGCAGTACGAAAAAGCCGGTATTTACGCCGAATTCGCAAAGGTCGTCTGCATAGGACTGGGTTACCACAACAAAGGTAAATTCAGGGTGGCGACGCTGGCTTCTGATAACGAAGCCGATATCCTGGATAAGTTCTCGGATCTGCTTTCACAGTTTTTTAATACTTACGCCCACCTCCTGTGTGCGCACAATGGCAAAGAATTCGACTTTCCTTTTTTGTGTCGCCGTTTCCTCATCAACAACAAACCCCTGCCCAAGATCCTGCAATTACAGGGCCTCAAACCCTGGGAGGTAAAACACATTGATACCATGGATCTCTGGAAGTTTGGGGATGTAAAGAATTTCAGTTCGCTGAACCTGCTCGCGCATGTGTTCGGCATTCCTTCGCCGAAGGACGATATGGATGGCAGCATGGTAGGCAAAACCTATTACGAAGACAAGGACCTGCCGCGCATTGAAAAATATTGCAGCAAAGATGTGATCACGCTGGCCCGCGTTTACCACCGCTTTGCAGGACTCGGTGATTTAAAAGACGAAGACATTATTTTTGTGTAAATTCGGGTCTTTTAAATTCCTATGGAACCACGCATTGCAATTATAGGAAGTGGCAGTTGGGCAACGGCGCTGGCCAAACTTTTTTTGAACAATACTGCACAACTCAACTGGTTTCTTCGCAAAGAAGAGGATGTTCAGTTTTTTAAAGCTTACAAGAACAATCCACGTTACCTGAGCTCTGTTGAGTTTGATACAGATCAGATCCAGTTTTATACTTCATTAAAAGAATGTATAGCCAACTCTGATTTCTTAGTGCTGGCTATTCCTTCCGCTTTTCTTCACACTTCTTTCAGTGAAATAGAAGCAACGGATCTCAAAAACAAAGTGATTTTTTCCGCCATTAAAGGCATTGTGCCAGAACAGAACCTGATCGTTGGCGAATATCTGAATACTTCTTACGGCGTGCCGCTTACCAACATCGGCGTTATTACGGGTCCCTGCCATGCCGAAGAAGTGGCGCTCGAGAAACTCAGTTACCTCACTATCGCGTCTATTCAAACAGAAAACGCGCAGACAGTGGGCCGTTTGCTGAATTGCCGCTATATAAAAACTACCGTGAGCGATGATATTTACGGCACAGAATATTCAGCCGTGCTTAAAAATGTGATCGCTGTGGCGGGGGGCATCTGTCACGGACTTGGCTACGGTGATAATTTTCTGGCCGTGCTCGTGAGCAACGCCATCCAGGAGATCAAACGTTTTGTTGACGCGGTGCACCCCATCGACCGCGACATCAACGCGTCTGCTTACCTTGGAGATCTGCTGGTAACGGCCTATTCACAGTTCAGCCGCAACCGCATGTTTGGAACCATGCTTGGAAAAGGATACAGCGTTAAACAGGCGCAGCTCGAAATGAACATGGTGGCCGAAGGTTATTATGCCGTTAAGTGTGTGAATGAAATAAACAAACAATACAAAGTACACATGCCCATTTCATCTGCGGTGTACCGCATCATTTATGAAAATGCGAACGTGCGCCGCGAAATCATGAAACTAACCGAACTCCTGTCCTGAGTGTGAGAACTTTGTCGCTGATCATATCCGTTATTTTTCATCCCATGCTGATGGCCACCTATGGCTGTCTGTTGCTTTTTTTCGGGATCAAAAATACGGTGTACGATTATCTTACTGCGCTGGAGACAAAACTGCGACTCACGTTCATTGTGTTTATGTTCTCTTTTGTGTTTCCCCTCCTGAACATTTATATTCTTTATAAGCTCAAACGTTTGCCTGCACTTACACTTTCAGAAAGAAAAGACAGGACTTTTCCTTACCTGATGACCTCTCTTTTTTATTTCGGGCTTTATTACCTGCTCATGGACATCAGCATCTGGAGTACCATTAAAATGTTTATCCTCGGCGCCGCCATCGCCATTCTTTTCACAGCGCTCATTAATATGCGTTACAAGATCAGCGCGCACATGGTGGGCATTGGCGGGCTTCTTGGCGCTCTGGTGGCGGTTTCGTGGCTTATCAGGTTTGATATGACCGTGTATTACATGGCCGTTATCATTGTTGCAGGCATTATTGGCGCCGCCCGTCTCAGTTTAAAAGAACACACTCCTCCGCAGATTTACCTCGGTTTTATGCTTGGTTTTTTTGTGCAGGGCGGTTTGTTTTTGGCAATGCAAAGAATGATCTTTGTATAAAATCTCAGAAATTTGAATCTCGTAACAGGCGCAACCGGAATTATAGGAAGTCATGTGCTGCTGTCGTTACTGCTGCAG
>CAZFCR010000508.1:0-2698 GCA_964517305.1 uncultured Akkermansia sp. | reverse complement strand
TTACGGGGAGATTAGAGCCCTGATTGCCTGGGGGACTATTCGTTCATCACAGTATGTGCCATGGTTGGAAAAATGGCAAAAGTTGAAGGCATGTTTTGAATTGCCACCACTATATGGCCCGGAAAAAGAATTTCACAGCATATATTGGGATCTATATTTATTAAAGGAGTTTCTTTCTTTCCACAAGGAGGCAGAGGACGCCCTGGCTGCTTATTTCCAACTTGGAACCAATAATGAAGACGCACTTTTGTTGTGGCTTGTAAAACACGAAAACATGCACAAGCAGCTCGGTTACTTTATTTACAATACCATGTGTGCCGAGCTGGATGAAGGCATATCGGTCATTGATACCGGTAAAGCGAAAGTGGATGCTGAAGAATTTATGGCTCTGATCAAATTCTGTAATGTTTATGATCCTTTGTACTTTAAAAAACTCAAGCAGTACAGAACCTACACTCTCGAAGAAGAAGCGCAGCTGGATTATTATAATGGAGAAGAGGGTGACCAATATCTTTCGTTGACGTTCCAACTAAAGAAAAGCGGGTTAATATCTTAGATACATTAGAGTAAACGTGGCCTTCTGGCTTAAAAGTAATGCCAATAAATAGCCTCCTAAGGAAGTTTACACAAGGTCTAAATTATAAGAAGTTGCAATTACTCGAAATATTCGAGTAGTTCAAAAGTAGGGTGGCCGTGAGGTTTCCCGAAATGTGGATTTTTACAACCTCGACACTTAAAAAGAACCGCACAACTATCCGGAATATCCGGATGGTTCAAAAAGGACGCGGGGACATCAAAAAGAGAAATCACAGCTATTTTTCCCATCCAGAAACATGTTGCAACTCTACACGTTCGCATTCCGAGCTCCAATTCCCGAGAGTTTTTGTAACATATTTTTCCGTTATTTGTTACAACTCCCAGACCGCTTATTGTAACAAATTTTTACTATATTTGTTACAATATTAACGCAGTGAGTATTGAAGAAGCCATACTGAACCGTATCGAGAGACTTCCTAAGGGAGAACTGTTGATGCCTGGTGATTTCAACGATCTGGGGTCGTCGGAAGCAGTAAGATTGTCCCTTTTCCGGTTAGAAAAACAGGGAGTTATCAGTCGGGTGGCCCAGGGTATTTATGTGCGTCCCAAAGAAAGTAGTTTGATAGGGAAACTGTTGCCTACGGCCGAAGAAGTAGCAGAAGCCATCTCCCGGCGTGACAGGATACGTACCGTACCTACCGGAAGTTATGCCTTAAACGCCCTTGGCCTCAGTACCCAGGTGCCCATGAATATTGTATTGCTTACCGACGGTTCACCACGGGAAATACGCGTGGGCAAGCGAAAGATCAAATTCAAAAAGACCACTCCGAAAAACCTGCTGGCCAAAGGAAAAATAAGCCGCCTGGTGATACAGGCATTAAAGGAAATAGGCCACGGTAAGGTAACGGAGATTGAAGAGAAAAAGATGGTGGACCTGTTGCGGAAAGAAGATAAAAAAGACCTGCGGCACGATATCGCCCTGGCACCAGTCTGGATTCAGAAAATCATGAAAAAAGCATTACAAAGTGGCAAAGCTTGATTTTTATACTATTGACAAGAAGGAAAAGGCAGCAATTTTTAATGCCATTGCTACAGATTTAGGTATGACCCCTTTTGCGGTAGAAAAAGACTGGTGGGTTAGCCGCACACTGAATATTATTTTTCAGATGGACATATCCAATCATTTGGTATTCAAAGGCGGTACCTCGCTGAGCAAAGCCTGGAAGCTGATCAACAGATTTTCAGAAGATATTGATCTCGCTATAGACCGGGAATTTTTTGGTTTTAAAGGTGATTTAGGTAAAAGCCAAAGGGATAAGCTAAGAAAGGCCGCTGGAGTTTTCGTGGATGATACATTTTATCATAACCTGAAAGCAAAATTTGAAGGAGAAAATTTTACAAACGCTAAGCTGGAATTGGTCCCCGTGGCAGAGAGCGACAGAGACAGGCAGATTAATGTTTACTATCCCAATATTATTCCTTCCCCTGGCTACCTGGAGCCAAAGGTTCAGATTGAAATAAGTTGCCGGTCTTTACGTGAGCCATTCACCTTTCGAAAGTTCGGTTCACTGGTAGATGAACACTATACTGATAAGGATTTTGCGGCACCTTTATTTGATGTGCCGACTGTGAACCCGGAGCGTACGCTTTTAGAGAAACTTTTCTTGTTGCACGAAGAATTTCATCGTCCGGTGGAAAAAATGCGTGTAGATAGATTGAGCCGCCATCTGTACGATATTTACCATCTTACCAAAGCAGGCATTGCGGCAAATGCAATCAGCAATAAGGAACTCTATGAAACTATCGTGGCGCACCGTTACAAGTTTTCAAGGATAGGCGATGTGGATTACAATCTGCACCATCCCAAAAGTCTGAATCCCATCCCGATCGAGGAAAAGATGCCGGAGTGGAGAGCTGATTATTCAAAAATGATGGAAGAAATGATCTATGAAGAGAATAAACCCTCTTTTGAAGATCTGATCGGTAAACTGGATGAATTGCGAACGCAATTGCAGTCTGCACCCTGGGAGTTTGAACTCTCTTTCCCGAAACCGGGTAAAAATTCTTAATCGCTTATAAGGATCTCCTGCTTTCGTGTGAGGTTTTCTAGTGTTATGATTATTTAATTGATTTAGCATTATATTGTTAATGGTTTGCCTGT
>CAZFCR010000507.1:0-2708 GCA_964517305.1 uncultured Akkermansia sp. | reverse complement strand
CCTCTGGCGCCCTTTTGTTTTTCACAAAATGCTTTTAATTTCCTAACACTGTTAAGAAAAACATTAGTTATAAAAAAAGGCCGCCTCACTTTTGAGACAGCCTCTTTTCGTTAAAGGATCTTCGAATTAGTCGCGGATTAATTTCCTTGTGTTGCTTTCGTTGCCGTGTGTTACAGTGATAAAATACATACCCGGTTTAAGATCTGCCGTGGTAATTTCGGCGCCCTGGTTTTCATTCACGGTGCTTTGGTGAATTTTTTTTCCGAGTGCATCGCTGATGCTGATTACTGAACCTGGCTGTATGTCGCGGATGTATAGCTTGTCAGAAAAAGGATTGGGATAAACACTGAATCGGGTTCCCTGATTATTTTCCGGAAGTGAGTTACAGGTGCTCACTGTTAACGTAACGGAGAAAGTTTTGCTGCAGCCTTCATTGGTGGCGGTGAGCGAATAGACAGTCGTTGCCGCCGGTGACACCACTATCTGTGAACTTGTCTGACCGCTTGTCCATGAATAGCTTTGTGCGCCTGAGGCCGACAGTGTTGCGCTCTGGCCGGGGCAGATGGCAGCTGGTGAAGGCGTAACACTTACCTGTGGCAGAACATTTACCGAATGTGTGATGGTTTTTTCTGCCTGGCAGGTGCCGTCAGACGCACTCAAGGTGTAAATAGTAGTGGCGATCGGGTTCACTGTAATCTGGCTGCCCGATCCGTTTCCGCTCCAGCTGTAAGATGCGGCACCGGAGCCGGTGAGTGTTAAACTTTCTCCCGCGCAGGTTACCGATGAACTTGCTGTTATGCTGAGGTTGGGAAGTGCGGCAACGTTCTGGGTGATGGTAACAAGGCCTGTGCAGCCTGCGTCGGTCCCCGCCAGTGTATAAGTGGTGCTGATGGTGGGACTGAGTACAACAGAGGCGGTGTTGGCACCGTTATCCCAGGTGTAGGTGGAAGCCCCGCTGGCGGTGAGTGTTACTGACTGGCCCGCACAAATGAGGGTGTTTGATTGTGCTATACTGATCGGGGGAACAGTGCATCCGGGTTCCCAGGCATAAGTAAGACCTGTCGGCGGGAAAAACTGTTGTGAAAATTCACAGCTGTCGGTGATGATCACGGATGGGTTTGAATTGACCCAGTTGTTAAGTCCGTTCAGCGTGCGGGTATTGAAGTCGGCCTGCGAAGCACCTTTGAGGCCCACTTCTGATGATGTGCCAAACATACCGGGTACACAGTTGCCGTACACAAATTCAATGCGGTTGCTTGTTTCGTATAATTTTACTTTAAAATTGATCACCTCGTCAAAAACAGAAAAGCGGGTAAAGTTTTTGAATTCAAATTCACAGATCCGGTTGGGGGTGGTACCTGTAACCATTTGTTTGATGCTGCCGCCAATGGCCACGGCAAAATAACCCGGCACTGAATTGATGGCTGTGGTGTTGAGTACAATGGTGGATCCCGAAATCTGGGTGATGATCGGAAACTGCGTATTAAAATCGCCGTTGTAATCCATGATGGAATCTCCCACTGCAAGTCCGGCAGGGAAAGATACGTTGGTGACGCTGTTGCTGCCGGCGGTGATATCACCGGTAAAGATAACGGCCATCAGCAGATCCTGCCCAAAAGGCGCAATTACCTCCTGTGTGCCCGGATCGGAAATCGGGAAATATTCGGTACCGATGATCGGCGCAAAACTCAGGAAACCATTGGAACAAACGTTCACCGAATTGTAAGGAGTATTGTTGAATGTAAAAGTAAAAGGCAGCGGAACACTGGTCACATCATCGTCCTGCGGGTTAAAACCAACGAACGTACCTGAATTTGGCGCGCCGTAGCTGGCAACAGACTGAGAAAAGGTATAGCTGCTCACCTGCGCGTCGGCGAAAAAACAGATCAGCAGAAGGATGACAATTAAAAAAATGGGTTGGGTTTTCATATCGTTTTCTTTTCCGGCAAATGTACCCGAGCAACCGAGACCGCGGTGGTGCTTTTGATATCTGGTAAATCTAAAACGATTTAAATGCTGGTAACGATCTGTTTTTTAAATTCAGGTTGGGAAGAACCGGCGGTTTAGTTGTAATAACCAGCATAACAGGCATTGCGCAGCGAGTGAAAATCCTGGAGTGCCTTTGTGCGCAGTCCGGCAGGGACATCGAGGTTTACGCCTTTAAATAACCCATAGTTTACACCTTTTTCAATGATCACATATACGTTACCGCTCCAGTAGTCGAGCACCTGTTTCATCAGTTCAGCCTGATCGCTGCCTGTATGGTTGGCAGTGTTGCTGCCTATCTGTTCAATGGCGTCATCAAGACAAACCCGCACCAGCTCATGGAGTTCCCCGATGTTATAAGCAGAAGTGTTTTTAACCCAGGTGGTGAATTGTGTGCGTAATTCTTCTTGTGTCATGTGATTGAGATTTGATCCTCTTAAAGCAGGTGAAACAAATATAATCTTTCCTGTAAAAATGCAAAAGTAAAATCAGGGAAACTGCATATTCAGTAAATCCCGATTGTATATCATTTTTCATCAGGCTGACCTGGGAGCTTAACCAGGTACCAGTTCCCTCAGTTTGTCTTTTGTAAGCGGTTTCTCAATGAATTTGTGCACCCTCGGATTGCTGATCACTTTTCTTATTTCCTCAGGGTCAACGGTGGAGGATACCACGATGATCTTGGACGATTCTTTTTCCTTATATTCTACTTCTTCAAATTG
>CAZFCR010000506.1:0-2709 GCA_964517305.1 uncultured Akkermansia sp. | reverse complement strand
TCAGTTCTTTTTTGTGCTGAACATTTAAGAGTTGCCAGCCTGATCTGAAAATGATGATCCCGCCGGCAACACGCAGAGCAGGGATGGTGATGCCAAAAAAATGAAGCAGGTAAACTCCAAGAAAATAGGAAACCATGCAGATGATAAAAATATAAATGCAGGTTTTTTTTAGCGTGTTTAGCTTAAATTCTTCGTTAAAACCTTCTGTGAGCCCTATGTAGATAGGCAGAGCACTCATGGGGTTGATGAGTGAAAAAAGACCGATGAGTATGGTGACGAATACTGAAAAATCGAACATGGCCGCAAAACTAAGACATTAAATGCCGCGTTTAAAAGTGCTATTTAATCATTACGTTAATAAAACACAAACAATTTATCTACTTTCGTAGCCTTGTAATATGGCATTAAACTTAAAGACCCTGGGTACACGCACAGTGAGCGCACTTATTTTTGGTGTGCTTTTGCTGGGAAGTGTACTCTGGAATTATTATACGTTCAGTATTTTTTTTATGCTGGTGGCGCTGGTGGCGCTTAAGGAGTTTTACGAGCTGTGTGTTCACATGGGTTTCAGACCCTACAAGATCAGCGGTTACATTGGCGGCCTGCTGACTTACCTGTTGCTGCTAAGGTTCGATTATCTTTTAACCGCTACAAAAGCGCCGGTGATGGTATTGGTGTTATTGCCGGTTTTTATTTTCACGGTGGCGCTTTATAACAAGCGCGAACAGCAGATACAAAACGCGGCACTCACACTTTCAGGAATCCTTTATGCAGTGCTGCCCTTCGGATTACTGCACAGCGTGGTAATTGAACATTCGCAAGCGGGCGGCCTGAGTTACCGGCCCGAGGTTTTTTTAGGAATTATTTTTCTGATCTGGAGCAACGACACCTTCGCTTACATTGGCGGAAGTCTTATCGGACGGCACAAGATGATCCCCAGGATTTCTCCCGGAAAAACATGGGAAGGAACTTTTACAGGAATCGTGCTCAGTTTTGGTTTGAGTTTTATTATCCGCGACCATCTGGTTCAAACAAGCGGCTGGCTCTGGCCCATTTTAGGTGTGGCCATTCCGGTACTGGCAACGGTAGGCGACCTGGTGGAAAGCATGCTCAAACGCCAGGCCGGCGTAAAAGACAGCGGAAACATCATGCCGGGACATGGCGGCGCACTCGACCGGTTCGAAAGCCTGCTTTTTGTGAGCCCGTCTGTATTTGCCATTATTCAGTTTTTATAATTGTACGTTGTGGATCCGGCTGATTGGAATACCAACGCCCTGCTTCAGAATAACCCTTTTGTCGGTCACTCCCCATACAGTGGTTTCTACCACCTTGCGTGAATTGTCGTCTTCAAAATAAATGCGGATCTTGGAGTGCTCAAGATTTCCAAGCGTCAGGGCCCGCTCGAGGGCCGACTGCCTTTCTCTGATTCTTTCGGATTCTGTAAGAACATCAACTACGGGAAATTTCATTTCACCGATCATTTCTTTTTCTACTGTTTTAAAACCTGCTATAATCATGGCTTAACTTTGATTAATAATATGGGTGCATTGTTATATCAAATATAATCATGCGATTTTTAAAAATCAAGGCGTCTGAACCTTAATCTGAGCTTTGAGAATGTTAAAAAGCTCGAGGGGTCTTTGGGTTCCTATCCGGTAACTGAATCCGGTATTATCTGCGAGTTCAATAAAATCTTCTCCGCTCGTATAAAACCGGATGATGCCCAGGTTATGCAGGTTGTAAACCGCGCGCCGGGCCATGCGCTTTTTGTAACGGCTTTTGCGGACCGAAACCACCGTTTTGAGATCGATCTTAATTTTGCGCGAGGTCCAGAACCCATCCAGAACAATGTAGCCACGGTACACTCTCGTGCGGATGTGCAGAACAAAAGTCAGTCCGGCACTCAGCAGTAAAATACTAACGCCCATGATAAAAAATATCAATCCTGAATTGCTGAAATGCCGGATAGGGTAGGAGCCAATGTTAAACATGGCCACCTGCACAGGTTCAGGGTTCTCGCTCCAGTAATAACCGAGAAAACAAAACAGAGCTAGGATGGTTCTGATGACCATGCTGAGCCTGTTGTGTCCGAGATATTGTTTCTCGTCAAATATGAGTTCGTTATCCAACTGAGAGTTTTATCAATTTTGTTTCATTGCCTTTGACGCGGTATCTTTCATCGCTGCGGTATCCAATCAGCCACATGATGTCGCCGTTGCCGTTTACCAGCAGACGGCATTGTTCTTTATCAAAAACATTGAGTTTGATGTCCTTAAAAAAATCGCTCAGCAGCTTTTTACTTTTCATGCCAAAGGGCTGAAATTTATCGCCATCTTTTTTTGATCTGATGGTCAGTGGAAAGATCAGCTTCTCCGCATCCACATAAAACTCATTGCCGGCGGGTTTTAAAAATTCAGTTGTTTCTTCGGTACGGAAAAAGCCGGTGCGCTGAAGTTCTGTCTGATCTTTGATAACAATGGATGAAAAAGCGGCGCTTAAATTTTCTACAACCAGGTAGTCTCTGTCGTTATTTAATCTCGCTTTTTTTGAAATAAACATTTTTCCTGGCAAAGCCGAAGTCTGAATCACGTTCAGGATCTGTTCCTCCTGGCTTTCGTTGAATCCATAAGGCTGGAGGAGGTGATGAAGAATACTTTCGCGAAAAGGTTCATTCAGCAATTGTATTTTGTGGATCAACAGGCGGCCGAG
>CAZFCR010000505.1:0-2718 GCA_964517305.1 uncultured Akkermansia sp. | reverse complement strand
GACAGTCATTACATACACCGGAGCAACTGGTTAAGGGCCGCTGTTCTTGGCGCCAACGATGGCATCATTTCTATTTCAAGTCTTGCTGTGGGCGTTGCGGCAGCCAGCGATACAAGGGCGCCGATTGTTCTGGCAACGGTGGCTGGACTTGCAGCGGGTGCTATGTCAATGGCGGCGGGAGAATATGTGTCGGTAAGTTCACAGACGGATACCGAGCAGGCGGACATTGAACGCGAGCGGAAAGAACTTAAGGAAATGCCCGAAGAAGAACTGAACATTCTGGCTCAGATCTACGAGAAACGCGGTCTGAAAAAAGAAACGGCGATGCAGGTTGCCATTGAACTCACTGAAAAAGATGCGTTGGGCGCGCACATCAGGGACGAGCTGGGCATCAATGAAATCAGTCAGGCCAATCCGGTACAGGCGGCGCTTGCATCAGGCGCGTCTTTTACAGTGGGAGGCGTATTGCCGCTTCTGGTGGTTCTTTTCGCGCCCGTAAAAGGCATGGAATACTGGCTTTATGGCTTCACGATAATTTTTCTGACCGTACTGGGTGCTACCGCTGCTAAAACAGGAGGTTCCGGCATATCAAAAGCTGTGTTACGAATTACCATCTGGGGAACCATCGCGATGGTGCTTTCTGCATTGGTGGGTTACATCTTCGGCGTAAATGTTTAACGAATCAGGAAAAATGAAACGATATGAACCTGCTTAAAATCTCTGGTTATTTTTCCGTTGTGCTCAATTGGGGCGCGATGCTCTTATGGATCGTGGCTTTCAACAGTTTTGACAACCACAGGGAAAGAGTTGATTATTATAACAACGTCATCAGATTGAACCAGGTAGTATTTGATGTTTCACGCCTGCTGCTGACCATCCTTTCGCTTTATTATTTCCATCAAACAATTAGCAATCAAAGGGTCTTAAAGATCATCATGCTGACACTGCAGTACATTGCTCTGTTCGCTATTCTCTGGAGCCATATGTAAATCCGGATCTGGAATTTTTTCAGTTTCAAAAGACATTTTGTATATTTATAAGATGATGAGCGCTGTGAAATGCTCTCTGAACCAAATCTTATACCCCAAAAAAGCAAACATGGAAAATAACAACAACTTTAATGAACGTGACCCGAAATACTGGCGCGGCGGAGTATTTTATTTTAATGCGGATGACAGGCGCATTTTTGTGTTGAAAAAAAATCCGGCTTTTGGTGTTACATTTAATTTTGCACGGCCACAGACTTATCTTTTTATCGCAGCAGTTTTGATCTATCTGGCAGCGATGTTTTACCTGGCGGGGGGGTATTCAAGAGGATAGCGCTTTTAACTTTAATTTTAGTATGACTTCCGTCAAAAAAGGATGCAGAAAATATTATTTGTTTTACTAAACTCACTTTTTTTAGGCCACAGTGCTCAAAAAGTATATAAGGAGCATTGGTAACGACGATGATACTGAAATAATAAATATATAATAACAAAAAATATGAAAAAAACACAACTATTTTTCGTGGCACTTGGACTATCAATAGGATTGAAAACCACTCTTTACGCTCAGGAACTTTTGACACAAGAGTTACAACTAAGTAAAGACAGTAAAGAATATTATCAGATTTCAGATCATACACCAGGTATTGGAATGAAAGGCACAACGGGATTTTTTATTCGTAAAATTGATCGCGCAACACAAAAGGAAATATTTAAAGTGCAATTAGAAATTCCTGACAATTCTTTAATGTATTTTCCTCTTACTAACGGCGCTCATTTTAACTTAATCGGTGATAACATAATTGCTGTTTATGACATCAAAGAAAAATCTTATAAAAATAGCTACGTAAGATTTATAAATACCAAGACAGGAAATTTTAGCGAGGCTAAACCTGTTTTTTCTGATCAACCGGGATCAAAATTTGATTTTATTAATATTGTTTACAAAGTGTTTTATTCTTCAGACAAGAGTAAAATCGGAATTTTAAAAGATAACATCTCAGCCAATACTGACATTGATGCCCAGCTAAATATTTATGATGCCATGTCTTTAAATTTAATTTCATCAAGAAACTTAGGGCAGAGATATAATGGCGTTAAACGTGTTTTTGATCTTACAAAAATCAACTTAGAAAATAACGGGGATGTTGAGTTGGTATTTAATTCAGTTAACGAAAAAACAAACATGACCTCCAAAACATTTACTTCTAAATTACCAGCGAATTTGAGTGAATTGCAGGACATTAAAGAATTAACTAAAAATGATGAATTGGCTGACGGCTCATCTAAAACATCTCACGGCCGTTTTTATAAAAGCCTTCAGGACTTTGTTGAGGATAAACCGATTCCAGGCGTGCGAATACAAAATGGCAGTTCTTACTCAGGTGTTAAAGGAAGCGTTTTTAAATTAATTGACGGTGAGGGAAATTTAACAAAAGAAAAAGCCGAAAATTTACCTTCAGATTTATTTACGTATAAAAGAGAGGATTATCTTGATCCGCTTCTAATAAGAATCATTAACAAAAAGCCTTACATTGTTCTTGCAGCGGGCAAATTCAGTTATTATGCTTTATACATGGATAATAGAGAACAAACTTATGCTGAAGGCTGGGGAAGTACAGATTTAAAAAAATTCAAGGAAAAAGTGTTGAAAAAATATTTAAAACAACACGGATTGCTTGAAGAATATGAAAAAACCATGCCTACCAGGGAAATGAAAGATAATGTTGGC
>CAZFCR010000504.1:0-2725 GCA_964517305.1 uncultured Akkermansia sp. | reverse complement strand
ACAGGCAAACCATTAACAATATAATGCTAAATCAATTAAATAATCATAACACTAGGCAAAAAAACCATGTAAAAACCATTTAACGGAGGTGTTCATGTAATCTCCTGAGCGGAACAGCCAGTAACGGGCGCCCTGCTCATCTTCCACACAATAATAATCGCGGAACTCGCCCGCCTGCGCCCACCATTCCTGTTCTATGCGTTCTGGTCCATCAGCTTTTTTTACCGTGTGCAGCTGGCCTTTGTATTTAAATAACATGGGCGGATAATCAGGAAGGCGCACGCTCACTTCGATCTGCTCGGGTACCGCAAGCAGGTGAAGTGGTCGCGGCAGATCGGTGCGCCACAAGGTGCCGGGTTTTTCTGATAACGAAACGGCTCTCCTGAATGAGTTTTCGGGCCAGTAATTTTCTGAAGGCAGATAACGGTGAACAGATCCGGCTCCTATTTTGCCTTCCAGCCTGTCGAGGAGTTCAGCGATAGCCGATTCGCTGGCCTTGCTTACAGACCAAAGCGCATCCTGTGTACTTAATAGCTCTTCCACTTTTTCCGCTTCCAGCACAAACAGTTCAATGCCCAGACCGGGTTCTATTTCAGAAATCCGGATGCCGAAGAGCTTCAAAAGATGTGTTACATTGCGTGAAGGCTGGTGTGTGCCGATGCTGATCTTCTGAACATTTCCATCCAGGCGGTAACACCTGAGTTCACAGGTTCTGAGCCCTTTGTTTTCCCTGTTAAGTCTGAGACATAAATTTTCGAGCAGAGCTTTGATGGCTATTTCAATTCCGGCAGCAGTACAAATGGGTTCAAGGCTTGGCAAACGTTCCTGGTAAGGACTCAGGGGTTCAACAGGATCCATTAATTCCATTTCCGCGCCAAGTGCCTGATCAAGACGTTTTAATATATTTTTTCCGAACCGGCGGCTTAAGGCAGGACGAGGCATCCGCATAAAACTTCCAACCGTATGAAAGCCAAGTTTGCTGAGTTTATCGGCCGCAACAGGTTCAAGCCGCAGGGCCTCAGAAGGCAATGGTTCTATGGCCCTGGCCTGATCATTGGGTTTCACAATGAACTGAACAGGTTCATAACGACACACAGCCCAGGCGCAGCCAATGGTATCGGCCACGCTGATGCGGACTGAATAACCCAAAACCCCGAGGCGCTGCCGGATTTCATTTACATAAGCTGTTTCGCCCCCCCATAAATGGGTGCAGCCCCTTACATCCAGCACCAGGCAATCCGGAAGGTAAACCGAAACAAAAGGTGTAAAGCGGATGCACCATTCTGCCAGCGCCGAAAGCAGACGGGCAGGCTTTCCTGCATCATAATCATACACCACAAGGCCGGGTACCAGCGCCTGGCAATCTGCCAGCACCATACCGGGTTTTACGCCTTTTTGCAGTGCAGGTGCGTTTACGGCTTTAACCAAGCGTCTGTTGCGTTCAAGCGATGCCAGTGCAAAAGGTGTTAACTTCAGTTGTGGGTTACAGCGGAGCAACCAGTCCGTTAATAAATGCGGAAACCATATCATTGCCATGCGCTGTGCCATTAGCCGGTGTTCCGTGCATATTTTTGCAGGATAGAAAGATCGGGCTGCAAGTATTCAAGTCCTTTATCGGACCATTGCACCTGCCACTCCCGGGGCAGGCCGTTCTTTACTTTTTGAAGCATGATGTTCCACCGCGCAAAACCCACGCCGGGCAAGCCGTTTGGCAGTTCACTGGGAAGCGGTGTAATTTTCCAGCGCGATACACACGCTACCGGATTTTCTGATCCTGGCCTGAAACGGTGAATAAAACCAGGCACCCCGCTTTTTTCAACCACCAGTTGCAACCTGCGCGATTCGTTAAAGCTGAGCTCATTCAATTCACCCACAACGCCGTTCAGGGCGCTGCACTTTAAAGCCTCCTCAACTGCCCACAAAGTTTCTTTTGGTTTCCGGGCATCTACGAATAAAATCCGCTCCGCATCAATGCCAAAGTTTTTTAAGGCCGGTGGAAACATGCTTCTGCGCGGGATGGTACTGATCCATAAACAAGAACCGCCGCTACCCATTAGTTTTCCAAGCAGCACGGCCAAAAAACCACTTGTGCAGGCAGCATCCTCCGAACTATAACTCACCAGCTCATGCGTTGCGGCTTTTGGAAATACTTTTTCAGGAAAAGCCTCCTCAATGAATCCGAATCCAGGAATTTTTAATGCTCCCTCAGCTGAGGGCCGCTGCCCCTGTAAATCCAGGATCTGCTTTTGCAATTGTGCTATCACCAACTTATCTACCCCCTGTTTCATGTTTAATCCCCGATACAAATTTAACTACGAAACACGGCATTTATTTGCTACATAATATAGTAATTAAGGAATGTTCTTAATTTATTATATGCAAATACATATAGTTTATGTAGGTTTGTTTAAATCGATGCAAAAAACTTATAATGAAACCCTTAGCGCAATTTGTAAAAGATAAAAGGAAAGAAGCCGATCTGACTCAGGAAGAGTTTGCTGAACGGGCCGGGGTTGCGCTCACTGTAATCAGAAAAATTGAACAGGGAAAAGAAAATCTGAATCTTGAAAAAGTAAATCGCGTTTTGCAAATGTTCGGCCATTTTTTAGTTCCTGTCTGTAACAAAGACCTATCGTTAAAGAAAAAAGATAAGGCATAGAGACATCCCATGAACATAAAAAGCGATGAACGATCAATTAGATTTATACATAAACTGATAATGGCA
>CAZFCR010000503.1:0-2741 GCA_964517305.1 uncultured Akkermansia sp. | reverse complement strand
TACGATCAGCCGCGATTTTAAATTCAGGGATTTTGTCCATGCTTTCGCCTTTATGACGGCCGTTGCCCTTGAAGCTGAAAAACTCAATCACCATCCCGACTGGAAAAACGTCTATAACAGGCTCACCATCAGTTTATATACCCATGATGCCGGTGGATTAACCCAACTTGATTTTAAACTCGCAAATATCATCGATAAAATTTACACGAATGGATTTTGATAACACAGCAAGAACCGAACTTTCTGAACTCGGAGAATTCGGCCTGATAAAACACCTGACACAGCACATTGAACTCACACAGGAAAGCACTGTAAAAGGTGTAGGCGACGATGCCGCGGTGATCAGTTATGGCGAACTTCAGACAGTTGTTACCAGCGACATGCTAGTGGAAGGTGTACATTTTGATCTCACGTATGTCCCGCTCAAACATCTGGGTTACAAAAGCGTGGTGGTAAACCTGAGCGATATTTACGCCATGAATGCAGAGCCAAGGCAGATCCTGGTTTCCTTCGCTATATCGAATCGTTTTAGCCTTGAGGCGGTTGAAGAATTGTACGCCGGCATGTTATTGGCCTGCAAAAAATACAACGTGGACCTGATCGGCGGCGACACCACCTCCAACAGGAGTGGCCTGGTGATCAGCATTACCGCCATTGGTGCGGCAAAAGCCGATGAGATCGTTTACCGCTACGGCGCGAAAGAAAGCAACCTGCTTTGTGTGAGCGGCGATCTGGGTGGAGCCTACATGGGATTACAGGTGCTTGAACGCGAAAAATCTGTATTCAAAGAAAACCCGCAACTGCAGCCTGATCTGGAGGGTAAAGATTATATCCTCGAAAGACAACTTAAACCCGAAGCTCGCAAGGATGTTGTTGAGTTACTCAAGGGTCTGGGGGTTAAACCAACATCGATGATCGATGTAAGTGACGGTCTTTCGTCTGAAATCCTGCACCTTTGCACGCAATCGGGCGTAGGCGTTGAATTGTACGAAGACAAATTACCCATTGATCCGCTGACCTTTGAAACAGCCCGCGAGTTTAACCTTGATCCCACAGTTTGTGTTTTAAGCGGTGGTGAAGATTACGAATTGCTTTTCACGGTTGATCTGTCGGATTATGAAAAAATCAAAAATTCAATGGACATCAGCATCATTGGTCACATCACGAATGAAAACAAAGGAAGACTGATGGTAGCCAAAGCCGGCACCGTACACGAGTTAACCGCGCAGGGCTGGAACGCATTACTCAAAAAATAAATTTATTCGAGATCGTAGCGGAACCCGGCAAGGCCTATCCAAACCACACTGCTCTGCCAGCCCTGATTTTTTACTGACTCTGTCCGGAACAAAGGTTTTAACTCAGCATTAAAATGAAGGTGCCGGAAAAAATTATATTTCTCACCCAGCCTGAGATCAACACCTACATTTAAAAACGCGCCAAAGGAAAGGCCGGGTTTGATATCAAAACTTTCTGACGTGTGGCTCACTGTGTTTTGCCGTTGATACAGTACCTTTTGTGTTCCGCTTACCGTGATGCTGTCCCACACCTGCTGATAGGTTCCCGCACGCACATCAAGTCGTCCGCTGTGCTGCAAGCCGAGTAAGATTCCCCCTCCGCCATAAGCCGATACAATACCGCTGGCGTTCACCTTGTATAAAAAATTCCCTTCAACGTAGGTCGCCTGTCTGCGGTACCGTGCCTCTACATTGCGATAGACTCCCGAATCACGACTTACCGGCTGATTGTTGACCATATAAAAAGTGTCGGTTCGGTTATCACGACTCCGGTAATTACCCCCGGCCAACAAATAGGAATTATTAAAATGACTGAAACCGAGTCTCAGCCATGGTCCTTCAAAATCACGTGCTTCGTTATCTTTTATTTTAAACGTTATTCCACCCTGAAAACAAAAATTGCGGTTAAAAACCGGGTTAACAAAAAGCCCCTCGGCCGCGCTGTAAACAGGGCCGGAAGCATAATTCTCCTTTTCAACCTGCATCAGATCTCCCTTTAATAACGCCGAACCGGGGGCCATGCCCTGAAATGAACTGACATCAGCTATCCATACCGGTGGCCTCAGATAACCGACTGACGCATAAATATCTCGGATCTTTTTGCCCGTGCCATGCAGGGTGTCGGAAGACTGGGCCTCAGCAGATCCGAACCCCATAAAAAAAGCTTGCAACAAAAAAAGTGTCTGTATTTTTTTCACGAACATCAATATCGTTTTAAATTCTGGCTGCCCGCAAATTCCTCAATTCACATGCCAGCCTTGTTTTCAGAATAAGGATCATTCAGGTTTACTTTTCTCAATCTCAAGGCCAAAATCCATAATCAGTGGCAAAGGATCAACCCGCATGCCCTGCTCAAAAGTAAACTGGTATTTGCCTGCAAGAGGAAATCTTACATTTTTTTTCACCGGAACTTTCAGGTCAAAAATATCACCCACGCCGCTTCCCTGCCACTCGCCTTTCTGGTTGGCGAGCATGATCTCCATGGTGTCCGTCAACACCTTGCCATCAGGATAACTGGTCGTGACAAACAAAAAAATATTGTTGTACGGATAGCTGTCGGCGTGGCGCACCATCAATGAAATGTTATTCAGACTTTGTGTATCTGTGATCTCAAGATCAAACACAGCCTTGTTCTTGGCAGCCCACTCGTTATTCTCAAACGTTTTGTATTCGCTGAATACAACGTCCTTGTTGCACGAACTCATTACCAGGAGCGTCAGCACACCG
>CAZFCR010000502.1:0-2743 GCA_964517305.1 uncultured Akkermansia sp. | reverse complement strand
GTCCGCTTTTGCTGATGGCGCTTGCCAACGTGATCAACAATGCCTGTAAATATTCGCACAACAAACAGGTTACAGTAAGCATTGGCGCTTCTGATACCGAAGTGCTGATAGTAGTGCGCGATGAAGGCGTTGGTATTCCCGACGAAGAATTACAATTTATATACGATCCCTTTTTCAGGGCCTCTAACACCAGATATTTTGAAGGATATGGCATAGGCCTTCCGCTTACCAGGAACATCGTGGTGCTTCACAATGGCCACATCCATGTCAGATCGCGCCAGAATCAGGGTACCACGGTTGAGATCAGGCTGCCTTTTAATAATTAAATGCCATTCTAATCGGATTCTAATTTCTTTCTTATCCCGGCTTAACCTCGTCGCCTCAAGTTTGTGACAGAATTTAAGCTTATGGAAAAAACCATCCTGATACCCATCGACTTTAACATCGAGTCACTGAACACACTGAAGCTGGCCATGCGAAGTAACCGTGAGGACAAGATCCGGGTGGTGCTCATGTACGCGGTGTCGCTCGACAATTCGATCACCGATCTGCTATTTTATTCTGAGAACAACTTGATAAAAAAGCTGATGACCAGTCATTTCAACGAGGCATTGCTCATCCTTAAAAATTCTTTTGGCACGCAACTCAGCGATTGCAGGATCAAACTGTACCATGGTCAGACCTCAGCCGCGTTCAGATCTTTTTTGGAAGCCAACAACATCACTGAAATTTACCTGCCCAAAAAATATTCCCTGCGACTTACAGGATACGCGTTTGACACCACGCGTCTGATTAAAAACTGCGGGCTTCCCTTTTACGAAATCGATTGGAGCAGTAAATCGCAGGGTGCCGAAGGAGACCAGCTCAGTAATCTTTTTAGTTTATAATCATGGAGGCAAAAAATATACCGTCTACACCGGCAGGCCGGTTAAAACTTTTTTTTACTTTTTTTGATGCCAGGTGGGAAGACCTGAAAAAAGGCTCATGGGGAAAAGTGGTGTACCGCGACCTGAGTGCGGGTTTGATCGTTGCCATGACCGCCATTCCCATGGCAATGGGCTTTGCAATGGCAATGGGCATGCGGCCCGAACACGGCATCATTGCCGGCGCGCTCGCCTGTGTGATTGGCCGTACATTTGGCGGATCAAAATACCAGGTGTATGGTCCAACTGCCGCGTTTATTCCGGTTATTGCGGCGCTCATCAGTAAATACGGAACGGATTCCGGCGGCACGTTTGAACAGGCGCACGGTTTTCTGATCCTTAACTCCATCATTGCGGGCATTGTTCTTATTCTGATGGGCATATTTGGGTTTGGAAAATACGCCCGTCTTGTTCCCAACTCAATCATTGTCGGATTTACGGTGGGCATTGCCATTGCCATCGCACTCACCAATGCGGAAGACATCCTCGGAATTGAATCGTATGCCGACCTGTTGGGTCAGGACGAAGACATCCGTGGTGGACTCATCAGCAACGTACAGTCTGCGATCTCTAACATCCACAAAATAAACCCCTGGTCAATTGCCCTGGGTTTGCTCACCTTTTTTGTAACACGTATCCTTCTGAAGATCTCGGTGTTTATTCCCGGTCCTGTGATTGCCATCGCGCTCTCCACCGTTCTTGGTGCTACTGTGCTGGCAGATAAAAACATTGTTCTTGTAAAAGACATTTATGGTCAGATCCCGAACAACTTTTTTGTATTTACTGCGCCATCCCTGCCGGCCATGAATGGCGCCGTGTTACTCGACATACTTTATTTTGTGGGAGCCATTGTTTTTGTCTCCGGTGTTGAAAGCATCCTCTGCTCCACCATGGCAGATAAATTAGCCAACAACAAAGGCACACCCTTTAATCCCGACAAAGAATTTTTTGGTCAGGGAATGGTACAGGTGTTCACGCCCATGGTGCAGGGTTTTCCGTGTACAGGTGCGTTGGCGCGAACTGCCACCAGTATCCGGGCAGGTGCAGTGACCCCACTCGCAGGTTATTTCAAAGCAGTGCTGAAGATCACAATGGCGTATTTTCTTGCAGACTATCTTGAACTGGTGCCCATGGCCTGCATCGGCGGCATTCTTGTATGGGTGGCCACCAACATGATCAAACCCGCGGAAATAAGAGACATCAGGCGCCACGGCAACTTTGAAACACTGATGATGGTGTACACTGCGGTAATGGTGCCTCTCACAGATTTCCTCACCGGCGTGCTCTCTGCATTGGTCCTTTATTTTATCATCAAAAAACTGTTCATCCGCGCAAAATAATTTTTTCTCATTATGTTACTGAATCAAAGAATTCCCCTGAGATATGTGATCAACGATGTACGGGTGCCACTCATCATCATCACCGTCCTCTCGCTCAGCCTCGAATACCTCACCAGCGTTTTCCAGCACCTGCTTCCGGACATGCCACTTACCATCCCTGTCTTTCTCGGAACAGCCATTTCCATCATCCTTTCATTTAAACTCAGTCAGTCGTACGACCGCTGGTGGGAAGCGCGCAAAATATGGGGCAGTATTGTTAACGATTCGCGCACGCTGATCATTCAGTTGCGCACGTTTACAGAACAAAACACACACGACCTCGTGAATTCAATAGCCGCGCGGCAATACAAATGGACCTTTGAATTCGGACGACAACTCCGCAATGGCGCGTCTACACCAGATGAATACAGTCATGATGCAGAAGTCCTTAAAGCGCGACAGTATCATAATCCTGCGCTGTTCCTGCTTCAAAAACAAAGT
>CAZFCR010000501.1:0-2757 GCA_964517305.1 uncultured Akkermansia sp. | reverse complement strand
AAGATTAAAAATAACGATGTTGGTATAAACAGGCAAAACAGATTCAACAAAAGACAGCTGTTTTAATTCCTGCTCCAGCACACGGGCTTTCCGGTGATCCTCCTTCAGCCGCTCAGTATTGTTTTTTAAGGCGAACAAACCTGCAGCGGCCAGGAAACCCGCCTGGCGCATGCCCCCGCCAAATACTTTTCTGATCTTTCTGCCTCTTTTGATAAATGATGTGTCGCCGATGAGAAGTGACCCAACCGGGGCACCCAGGCCTTTTGATAAACAAATGGAAACCGAATCAAAAAGAGCCCCCACCTCGTGTGCTTGTTCACCAGTTTCAATAAGCGCGTTAAAAATCCTCGCGCCATCGAGGTGCAGTTTTAATCCCTTTTCTCTGCAGAGTAACGTTATTGGTTTAATTTCAGAACAGGTATAAAAACTTCCTCCGGCGCGGTTCACGGTATTTTCAAGCGACACAAGACTTGTACGTGTCAGCCAGTCCTGTTCAGCATTGATATTGTTATTTATCATTTCGGGGTTCAGTTTGCCTTCATTCCCCTGCAGCAGTTTTGCCTGAACGCCCGAATTAAAAGCGATACCGCCGCCTTCGTAATTGTAAATATGGGAGTTCACGTCACAGATCAGCTCATCTCCCGGCTGTGTATGCAATTTAATAGCAATCTGGTTGGTCATTGTGCCACTTGGACAATACAAAGCTGCTTCTTTTCCGAAGAGCCTTGCTGCGTGTGATTCCAGTTCGTTCACTGACGGGTCTTCACCAAAAACATCATCCCCTACCTCAGCGCGCATCATGGCTTCGTGCATGGCCGGCGTAGGCCTGGTAACCGTGTCACTTCTCAGATCAATCATCATTGTGAAATTAATATTTCCAGAGTTTCAGTAATTTTTCCCTGAATCTTTCTTTTGGTAAAAAGTTATGCTCCAGATCGGCGTTCATTGGCACCGGCGTGTCAAGGCTGCCTTCGCGCATCACAGGCGCATCCAGATATTCAAAACAATTTTCAGAAATCAGCGCGGCTATTTCACCGGCAATTCCACCCGTAAGGGTATCTTCGTGCATCACCATCACGCGCCCCGTTTTTTTCACTGAAGTAAAAATACTTTCGGTGTCGAGTGGCGCGAGTGTACGCAGATCAATCAGATCGGCACTGATCTCAGGATGATCGTTCAGTGCTTCGATCGCCCAGTGAACACCAAGTCCGTAAGTGATGATGGTCAGGTCGTTTCCTTCTTTTACCAGCCTCGCTTTTCCGAAAGGAAGGGAGAAATACTCGTCATAAACATCTTCGTTAATGCTTCGGTAAAGTGCTTTGTGTTCAAAAAACATCACAGGGTTTGGGTCCTCAAATGAAGTCAGCACTAAACCTTTTGCATCTGATGGGAAAGCCGGATAAACAATCTTTAATCCCGGCGTTTTAAAAAACCAGGCTTCGTTACTTTGACTGTGGAAGGGTCCTGCAGCAACAGCCGCACCGGTGGGCATTCGCACCACCACATCCGCATTCTGTCCCCAGCGGTAATGACTTTTTGCAAGATTATTCACGATCTGAGTCATCCCCTCGCTCACAAAATCGGCAAACTGCATTTCTACCATGGCCTTGTGGCCTTTGATTGAGAGCCCGAATCCTGCACCGAGAATCGCGCTTTCGCAAAGTGGCGTGTTTCGAACGCGTTCCTTGCCAAACTGATCGGTGAATCCTTCTGTAATTTTAAATACACCGCCATAATCAGCAATGTCCTGTCCCATCAACACCAGGTTGCCATGTTTTTCCATAGCTTGTTTTAAACCATTACTGATGGCGTCAATGAAACGCATGTTTGTTTTTTTACCGGACTTAGGAACAGTTTCTTTACTGGTAAAAGATTTAAATAAATCAGAGATTTCTTTCTCCGTATCAGGCACCGGGCTTTTCTCAGCGAATGCGATCTCCAGTCCTGCTTCAATTTCCTGTTTGATGAGGGTTTTCTGTTCCTCAATTATTTCCTCTGTGAGCACGCCTTCTCCAACAAGAAACTTTTCAAAATTACTTACGGGATCTTTTTTTCCCCACACATCAAAGAGGGTTTTGGGTACATACTTGGTTCCGCTCGCCTCTTCGTGTCCGCGCATCCTGAAAGTAACACACTCAAGCAAAACCGGTCGCGGATTTTCGCGAAGATCTTCAGCCAGATTGCGGATGGTTTCGTAAACCTTTAATACGTTGTTGCCATCGATGCTGATGCCTTCAATGCCGTAGCCAATGGCTTTATCAGCAAAAGATTTGCAGCGGAACTGTTCGTTGCTGGGCGTGCTCAATCCGTACCCGTTGTTTTCTACAACAAAGATCACAGGCAGATCCCACACGGCTGCCGTGTTAATGCTTTCATGAAAATCACCTTCACTCGCTCCTCCGTCACCGGTAAACACCACGGTTACTTTTTTTTCATTACGGAGTTTCGTAGCCAGTGCAATGCCATCAGCCACACCCATTTGCGGACCGAGATGTGAGATCATCCCCACAATACAATATTCCTGCGTTCCGAAATGAAAGGATCGGTCGCGACCCTGCGTAAACCCCCCGGGCTTGCCCTGGAACTGTGAAAACAGGCGATTGAGCGGAATGCCGCGTGTGGTAAAAACGCCGAGATTGCGGTGCATGGGCAGAATGTATTCATCCTTTTCAAGCGCCGAAGCTACACCCACCGAAATGGCCTCCTGTCCGATACCGCTGAACCACTTGGCAATCCTGCCCTGGCGAAGCAACAGCA
>CAZFCR010000500.1:0-2761 GCA_964517305.1 uncultured Akkermansia sp. | reverse complement strand
AATTTTTCTCTGCGTGCTCTGCTGCGAGAAAAAAACGTGGCGCGCAAAGACGCAAGGAGCGCAAAGCTTATGGGGCTCGCAAAGCAAGGTAAAGCCGCGCAATTTTTCTCTGCGTGCTCTGCGTCTCATGCGAGAAAAAAAACGTAGCGCGCAAAGACACGGAGAGCAAAGGTTATTGGGCTCGCAAAGTAAAGCCGCCAATTTTTCTCTGCGTGCTCTGCTGCGAGAAAAAAACGTGGCGCGCAAAGACGCAAAGGGCGCAAAGAGAGAAAACTTTATCGGAAAAACCTTCAAGCGCGTCGAAATCACCTTTCCAAAGCAGATAGGATAAAGGGCTATTTTATAGCCGGGGCTTCGACAGGCTCAGCCACCGGCCTGCGACAGGCTCAGCCGCCGGGGGGCAAAGATGCTCTTGCTGGCAAACTTTTCAACAGTAGCGCCGGTTTCTAACAGGCCGGCCCTGAAAGCCCATGGGAAATGTTATATTTAAAGCGGAAATTCCCGTTATGACCAGAGACCAGGCCAAATCCATCGTTGAAAAATTAGTAAACCGCTATGAGGAGCAGAAAAAATCTTACCATGCTGCCGACTACAACGAAACCAAAACACGCCGCGATTTTATAGATCCTTTTTTTAAGGCCCTGGGCTGGGACATGGACAATGAACAGGATGTGGCCGAACCTTACCGGGAAGTGATCCACGAAGACAAACTGAAAATTCAGGGCAAGGTCAAATCCCCGGACTATGGTTTCCGCCTGCAGGGCGCCAAACAAAGGCTGTTTTTTGTGGAGGCCAAAAAACCCTCGGTAACTGTTAAAACCAATAAAGAAGCGGCCTACCAGGTGCGCCGCTACGGCTGGAATTCAAAAGTGCCCGTGTCTGTTCTTACCAACTTTGAGGAATTTATTGTTTACGATTGTTCCAAAAAACCAACCATTACCGAAAGTTCCGCTGTTGCTCGTTTAAAAACCATCACCTACGACCAGTACTTAAACGAGTTCGATTTTATATATGATACTTTCAGCCGTGAAGCGGTAGTTAAAGGCCGTTTCGACAATTATGTAAAAAGTGATACCGCCAAAAAAGGCACCCAAACCCCGGACAAGGAATTTGTAGCAAGTCTCGACAAATGGCGGCAGTTCCTGGCCATTGATGTGGCACGGAGTAATTTAAAATTAACCGAGGACGAACTCAACTTTGCCGTTCAGCTTATCATTGACAGGCTTATTTTCTTAAGGTTCTGTGAAGACCGAGGTGTCGAAACCTATGGTCAGCTTAAAAGCGCCACTTCAAAAGGAAACGGTTTTGAAAATTTACAGGCCATTTTTAAATCGGCCGACGACCGCTACAATTCAGGACTCTTTGATCAGAAAAAAGACAAGATCACCGGGAACCTTAAAGTCACCAACAAAATAATTAAAGGCATTGTTGAAGAACTGTATTATCCCCAAAGCCAGTACGACTTTAAGGCCCTGCCGGTTGAAGTGCTCGGGAATGCCTATGAACAGTTTCTTGGCAAGGTCATCCGCATCAACAGGGCGCACCATGCTGTTATTGAAGAAAAACCAGAGGTGCGCAAGGCCGGCGGCGTTTATTACACCCCTCAATACATTGTAGATTACATTGTAGAAAATACGGTGGGTAAATTAATAGCCGGCAAAACTCCCAAAGAGGTTGAAAAAATAAAGATCGTTGATCCGGCCTGCGGCAGCGGTTCGTTCTTATTAGGCGCTTTTGATTTTCTTCTGAAATTTCATGCTGATTATTACCATAAAAATCCGCCTTCGGCCAAAAGTGGCATCATCACACCCAACGGCACCCTGAGCACTGCCGAGAAAAAGAAGATCCTGCTCAATAATATTTATGGGGTTGATCTTGATGCCAACGCGGTGGAAGTAAGCAAACTCAGCTTATTGCTCAAGTGCATGGAAGGTGAAACAGAAGCCAGCATCAAACAACAGATCACCCTATTCCATGAAAGGGTGTTGCCCGATCTGGATAACAACATCAAAGATGGCAACAGTTTAATTGATACAGATATTTACGATTCTGAAATTGATTTAGGTTTTGAGAAAAAGATCAAACCTTTTTCCTGGAAAAAACAATTTCCGGAAGTATTTAAACAAGGTGGCTTTGATGTGGTGATTGGGAATCCGCCGTATTCTTTAGTGGGTTCGGATAGAAAACACGAACAAGATTATTTTTCCTCTGGTAAATTTGAGTTGAATTCTTATAAAATTAATACATATATTCTGTTTTTAGAAAAAGGATTAAAGCTTTTGAAACAAGATAAAAGCGCGTTAGGATACATAATTCCAAAATCACTTGTATTTAATACTTATTTCGACAGCACACGGAAAAGCCTTTTACAGAATTATTCGATTCCTCAACTAGTGGAGATTCGAGAAAAAGTATTTGCAGACGCGGAAGTCGGAGATAGCCTGCTATTCTTCGGTGAACGAAGTGCGAAACCATTAGATAATACCTTGGCCTATTTTAAAGTTGACAACGTATATCCAACATTTAAAATAATCAATTCATTTAAAACAAAACAAAGTGTTCTTTTACATGAATATGAAGGTCGATTTATTCCAACGGGAATAAAACTCAGAATTCAGACAACACCTCTTTCTGATTATTGCAACGTGTTTAACGGTCTTAATCCGGGAAATGTTAAAGACGTACTTTTATCAAAAGAGAAATTAACTAGTGTATTGATTATTAAATAATATTAGTATATTTGATGTATGGCAAAGCGTAC
>CAZFCR010000499.1:0-2772 GCA_964517305.1 uncultured Akkermansia sp. | reverse complement strand
GCTGATGAACATGAGGTTGCCAACGATCACGGCCTGGTTGTAAGGTCCGATAGGAGAGGGGGCTTCAGGAGTATTGATTATCTTTTTCATAAGGAATAGTTTAAGTTAGCAGACAAATATAGAATAAAGATTGGTTAGGGTTGATTAATCCTGGTTGCGTTTTTTTACCATGGTAAGAATGGTAGCAATGGCAACGGTTTCGCCGGTTTCGTCGTACACATCCACCAGCCATTTTACGATGCCTTTGGCTATGTCTTCAGCATTCTTTTTTTCCTGATCAATTTTTTCCTTGCAGGTAAACCTCACGCCAATGGTACTGCCCATGTAAACAGGTTTGGTAAAACGACATTCGTCAATACCGTAATTCAATAAAACAGGACCTTTTTTTGCATTTACAAAAAGCCCGGCGGCCTTGCTGAGAATATAATAACCATGCGCCACACGGCCTGTAAAAATGGTGCCGTCGAGACTCGTCACATCGGTGTGCGCGTAAAAATGATCTCCGCTCACGTTCGCAAAATTAACCACATCAGCGTCTGTTACCGTGTGTTTGGCCGTAATCAGCGTTTCACCAATTTCAAGATCTTCAAAATGCTGCCTGAAAGGATGGATGTCTTTCTCTATTTGTTTTGCGCCCTGCTGATACTGGTTTAAAATAGCAGTGATGGTGCTCGGCGATCCCTGGATGGCGGTGCGCTGCATGTAATGAAACACACCACGTTTTCCACCCATTTCTTCGCCGCCACCTGCGCGGCCTGGTCCACCGTGAACAAGCATTGGCATAGGAGAACCATGACCGGTGCTTTCTTTGGCACACTCGTTATTCAGAACCAGTATCCGGCCGTGCATGCTCGCGGCGCCAAGCGTGAAAGTGCGGGCAATTTTATCGCTGGCAGTAACAATGCTGCTCACCAGGCTGCCCTTGCCCAACTTGCTTAATTCAATGGCTTCATCAATGGTCTTATAAGGCATGAGTGTACTTACCGGACCAAAGGCTTCGATGTTGTGGCAATCAAGATTCGTGAACGGTTTTTCGTTGAGGAAAATAATGGGCGGCATAAATGCGCCTTTTGTTTTATCGGCGCCTTTTACTTCAAATTTCTCGAAATCACCAATGATGATCTTCTGACTTTTTGATAACAGTTCAACTTTTTCTTTTACTTCAAGCAGCTGCGAACGTCCGGCCAGCGCGCCCATGCGAACGCCTTCCACATTCGGATCGCCGATCACATTCTGCGCGAGTCGTTTGCCGAGTGCGATCTGTACATCCTCTACCATTTTTTCAGGGACGATGATGCGGCGAACCGCGGTACATTTTTGTCCCGCCTTGGTGGTGATTTCGCGCGCCACTTCTTTTATAAAAATGTCGAACTCGGGCATGCCGGTATGCACATCTTCTCCCAACACACAACAATTGAGCGAGTCAGCCTCCATATTAAAATGAACAGATTCCTCGAGGATGCGCGGGTGCGCCTTCAGCATTTTGCCTGTGGACGCGGATCCGGTAAATGTTACCACATCCTGGCTGCTGACATGATCGAGTAAACCATTGGCGCTGCCGCAGATCAGCTGCAGGGCGCCTTCCGGCAGGATACCGCTGGCAATGATCTCACGGGCCACCATCTCGGTAAGAAAGGACGTGACTGTTGCGGGTTTTACAATGGCTGCAACGCCGGCCAGCCAGTTCACAGCCACTTTTTCGAGCATGCCCCACACCGGAAAATTAAAAGCGTTGATGTGGATGGCAACTCCTTCTTTGGGCACACAGATGTGATGCCCGATAAAGGTGTTGTTTTTAGAAAGACGAGCCACATCGCCATCGTAACAGAATGTTTCATTCGGAAACTGACGTCTGAGTGAAGCGTAGGTAAAAAGATTACCAATACCGCCTTCAATGTCTACCCAGCTATCGGTGCGCGTGGCTCCGGTAGCCCAGCTGAGCTGATAAAACATTTCTTTTTTGGAGAGCAGGTGCATGGCCAGCGCTTTCAGCTTCAGACCGCGTTCCTGGAAGGTCATTTTACGGAGTTTAGGACCGCCCACAGTGCGGGCGTAATCGCACATCCTGGCAAAATCAACACCATTGCTGCTGGTGGTAGCAATGGCCTCGCCTGTAATGGCATTAAAAAGTTCCTGGCCTTTGCCAGAGCCCGGTATCCATTGTCCGTAGGCGTAGTTATTAAGAATGGTCATGTGTGAAAAATGATAGGTTTCAAAGGGTGATAAAGATAATAAAAATGTTGTGGCAATGAGTCAGACCTTGCTCAGGGCGTGAACTTGTAACCCACGCCCCGAACAGAATGGAAATGCACCGGCTCTTTGGGCTGGTTCTCAAAATACTTCCGGAAATTAAGAATGTAGTTATCAATGGTGCGGGAAGAAGCGTTGTCTTCCGGATCCCAGAGTTTTTCGATGATCTCGTCACGCGACACCACTTTGTTAGGCTGCGACGTAAGTAATTCCAGTAAACCGATCTCCCGTTTCGACAAATTCATTTTCTGGCCCTTTACATCTGTAATTTCAAAGGTTTGAAAGTTAACAGAACAATTATTAAAATGATAAGATGGCGCGGCGGTTTTTTTTGTGCGTTTGATCAGGTTGCTGATGCGAAGCAAAAGTTCTTCCAGGTCAAAAGGTTTTGTGATATAATCATCCGCCCCGAGCCGGAGCCCTTCAATCTTATCGTTCATCATTTGTTTGGCGGTAAGAAAGATCACGGCCACACCGGCGTTCATGGTTTTAAATTCACGGCAAAGATCAAATCCATTGATA
>CAZFCR010000498.1:0-2776 GCA_964517305.1 uncultured Akkermansia sp. | reverse complement strand
ATCCTTTTCTGCAACAATTAAGTGTCTGGATCAATGAAAAAACCGGAATTTCATTTGAAGGCCGGCATGGTTTTGCCAAAAACGTGATCCGTTATACAGGTGCCGACATCGGCCAGCTGATCAGGAGCGGGATCAGCGGAACCTTTACCGCATTGGTCAACCTCTTTATAATTCCTGTTTACGCAGCGCTCATTCTTAATTACAGGAAAACACTCACAGAGTTCCTTTCTTCCCTGGCAGGTCCGACGCACGCCACACAACTGAACCACGTCCTCACCAAAACCATCAGCATTTACAGCAACTACATCAAAGGCATGGTAATTGTTTACCTGGTGGTTGGCATACTCAACAGCATTGGTCTGCTGGCCCTTGGCATCAAATATGCAGTGTTATTCGGTATGATAACAGCCATCATGACCATCATTCCCTATTTCGGGATCATTATCAGTTCGCTGCTTCCCATTTCCATGGCATGGATCAGCAACAATTCCCTTTATTATCCTTTGGGAGTCGTACTCATTTTTTCAGTGGTGCAATACCTTGAAGCCAATCTTATCTTTCCTTATGTAGTTGGAAAAAAAGTAAATGTGAACATTCTTGTTTCCATTGTATCTGTCTTCGCGGGCGGATTTTTGTGGGGCGTTTCAGGAATGGTACTTTTTCTTCCACTGGTGGCAGTCTTAAAAATTATTTCCGATGAAAGTGATCAGCTGAAACCCCTGAGCATTCTTTTATCAGAAAAATAATAATTTCGGCAACATTTTTTTCATTCATCTCAAAGCCCTAATTTTTATACACGATGGAAAAAACGGCATGGCATGTGATCAGCGCGGAAGAAACCGCTTCAAGGCTTTCGTCTTCTCTTTCAGGACTCAGCGAAGCGACCGCAAAACAGTTGCTTGAACAACATGGTCCCAACGAAATTACCGATCATAAAAAGAAAACGATTTTCCAGCTGATCATTCACCAGTTCAGTGATCTGATGATCCTGATACTGGCCGTGGCAGCCATTGTTTCAGGATTGCTGGGCGACCTCACCGATACAGTGGTGATCCTTTGTATTATTTTACTGAATGCTGTTGTTGGATTTGTGCAGGAATTTAAAGCGGAAAAAGCAATGGAGGCGCTTAAAAAGATGGCCGCCTCCGACGCCCGCGTAATGCGCGACGGCAGCATGTCGACCGTAGCAGCCAACACGCTGGTGCCAGGAGATCTGATTGTTCTGGAAGCCGGTGACATCATTCCCGCCGACATTCGTTTTGTTGAAACACACCAGTTAAAAGCCGACGAATCGGCGCTGACCGGCGAATCCGAAAACGTTGAAAAAACAGCTGATGCGCTACTGGCCGGCTCCGACGGCCTCGGCGGCATCCACTTCGGCGACTACGCGCTCGCCGACAGACTCAACTGCGGCTACAAAGGCACCAGCGTTACCAATGGACGGGCGAAAGCCCTGGTAACCGCCACAGGCATGAAAACCGAACTCGGTCACATCGCCGGCATGATCCAGCAGGACGATCGCAGCACACCGCTTCAAAAACGGCTCGGGGACTTCAGTAAAAAATTATCCATCATCGTGCTCATCATCTGCGCGCTCTTTTTTATCATTGGCTGGCTGCGCGGGCAGTCACTCATCACCATGCTGCTCACGTCTATTTCGCTCGCAGTAGCGGCCATTCCGGAAGCGCTTCCCGCGCTGGTTACCATTGCCCTTGCCTTTGGTGCCAAAAGACTGGTAAAGAACAAAGCCCTGATCCGAAAACTTCCGGCAGTTGAAACGCTGGGCTCGGTCACCTATATCTGCACCGACAAAACGGGCACCCTGACACTGAACAGGATGACGGTAAAAAATGTCTTTGAACACGAAAAAATAAAAGAACAAAGTTTTTTTGGCGACAGGAATGCAATGCTCAGCGCCATGGCGCTCAACAACGATGTTTCTGCAGACACGTCGGGAAACCTGAGGGGTGACTCAACAGAGGTGGCTTTGTATGTTTACGCCGATGAAAAGAAACACAATAAGAATGACCTTCATCAAACCTTTCCCCGTATAGGCGAACTGCCATTTGATGCCAGCCGCAAATGCATGAGCACGGTTCACAAAACGGAAGAGGAAGCCATACTGATCACGAAAGGCGCTGTGGATGTGCTCTTTCAGCGTTTAAAAAAAGATGAAGAACAATACATCCAGGACTGGATGGAAAAAGCCGATGCCATGTCGGCAGAAGGATTCAGGGTACTTGGTTATGCCATTAAAAAAATTCCTTTAAGCGCGCAGGTGGAAGTTGATGAAGAGATGGAAAATGACCTGTCTTTCCTTGGTTTCGCTGCCATGATAGATCCGGCGCGTGAAGAAGCAAAAGAAGCCGTGAAACTCTGTAAACAGGCAGGCATTGTACCCGTGATGATCACGGGCGATCACGCGCTCACCGCAAGGGCCATTGCGAAAGAACTGGGCATCATTACTTCCGAGCACGAGTTAGTGCTGAACGGCACAGAACTCGAAAAGATGGACGACGCCGAATTTAAAACCCGCGTTGAAAAAGTGCGGGTTTATGCGCGTGCCAGTCCTGAACAAAAACTCAGGATCATCAGCGCCCTCCAGGAGAAAGGCAACTTTGTTGCCATGACGGGCGATGGAATCAATGATGCGTCAGCAATGCACGCTGCTGACGTTGGTATCTCAGTCGATAGTGCTGTTGATGTGGCCAAAGACGCGGCTGATATTGTCCTATTGGAAAAAGGCGAGATCGCCAGCGGCGAATCGTCACATGCG
>CAZFCR010000497.1:0-2780 GCA_964517305.1 uncultured Akkermansia sp. | reverse complement strand
TGTATGGACACGTCAGGTAAAACTGCTTGTTTCAAAACCCATGTTGGTTTTTGCCGGCAGCACGCTGCTCGTGGCATCCAGCTGGTTTTTAATTGAGTGGGCAAAAGGCAACGGGCACATCCTGTATGAATTTATCGATTATCAGGTCAGGCTTTTTAATACCGGTGATGCGGGCCACGGCGGACCATTTTTTTACCATTTTGTTGTTTTGCTGATTGGTTGTTTCCCCGCCTCTCTCCTGTTCATGGCCTCTTACCTGAAGTTCAGGGAACTTACCCCTTATCAGCGTTTGTTCCGCAAGGTGATGCTCTGCCTGTTCTGGGTGGTGCTGCTGCTTTTTTCAATTGTAAAAACCAAAATCGTTCATTATTCATCACTCTGTTATTTTCCCATCACATTTATCGCAGCCATAGGCCTTGTACAATACTTTCATGAACTGCGTTTTGGAAAATACCTCCGGGCGCTCTACTGGATCGTTGCAATTCTGATCACGGTCGCGTTTCTGGCCATTTCGCTTATCGATCATTACAAACACCTGCTCATCAGCAACAACCTCATTGCCGATCCTTTTGCTGAACTGAACCTGATGGCTGACGTGTACTGGAGCGGGTTCGAGCTGATACTGGGTCCGCTGGCCCTGCTGGCTTCGTGGCTGCTTTTCAACGGCATCAACAAACAAAAGATCAGAACGGTGTACCTCGGCATCCTCATCAACCTCTGCTTTATTTACCTTGCCATTGCACTTATCATTCCAAAAGTGGAATTATATTCACAACATGCTGCCATCGAGTTCTACAGGGCCAGCGCCAAACAGCACTGTTATGTTGAAACGCACGGATTCAAAAGCTACGCCTACCTGTTTTATTCGAACCGCAAACCCAACGATTATGTCAATCCTGATCAACGTGCTTTTATTGAAAAACAGCTCGACGTGATGGTGGAACAGGGTCACTCGCGGCTCTCCAGCTTTGCCACAGCCAACCTGTTGTGGATGGAATACGGCGTGATAGACCGACCCGCCTACATTGTCATTAAAACCCCTCAGGAAAACGAATTGCTGAACAACCCGGAATTCAGACTGTTATACAGAAAAAACGGATTTTCTTTCTTTGTAAGGATGCCTGCTTCTGCCAAATAGTCTATTTTTATACAATGGCATAAAATATGATCTGTTAAACCTGAATTTTAGAAGATACTGTATGAAGATAGGAGACCTGAACGATATTGCCCTCAGAACCGGGCTGGACGAGGACACGGATTTTATTCCACTGCTCAGCGCGGAAGACGAGGATAACATGCGGAATGAAAAAATTCCCGAGATCCTGCCAATATTACCGCTCCGTAACACAGTGCTTTTTCCAGGTGTAGTGATTCCGATTACTGTGGGTCGCGACAAATCCATCCAGCTGATTAAAGATTACAACAAAACAGATAAAACCATTGGTGTGGTTGCTCAAAAAAGCGACGACATCGAAGAACCTACGGGAAAAGATCTTTACAAGGTAGGCACCGTTGCGCACATCATTAAAATGCTGCGGATGCCCGATGGCAATACCACCATCATCATACAGGGAAAAAAACGATTTAAAATTCTCGAATACGTGCAAACCGAGCCTTATCACAAGGCCCGTGTGGAAGCGTTTGATGAAGTAAGGCCGCAGAAAACCGACGAAGAATTCCAGGCCATCATTTCCAACCTGAAAGAAACTTCTACACAGATCGTTAAAATATCGCCAAACATTCCGAGCGATGCCAGTTTTGCCATCAACAACATTGAAAGTCCAACCTTTCTGGTGAACTTTATTTCTTCCAACATGAACGCCATTACCAGCGACAAACAAAAGATGCTGGAGGTGCCCGATCTGAAAGAAAGAAGTCTGCTCGTACTCGAATACCTCAACAAGGAATTCCAGATGCTGGAACTCCGCAACCAGATCCAGAACAAAACAAAAATGGATCTTGACAAACAGCAGCGCGAGTATTTCCTTAACCAGCAGATCAAAACCATACAGGAAGAACTTGGCGGTAACAACTTTGAGCAGGAAATAAACGGCTACCACGAAAAGGCGAAGACCAAAAAATGGTCGGCCGAGATCAAGGATGTATTTGAAAAACAGGTGGCCAAATTGCAGCGGATGAATCCGAACGCGGCTGAATACGGCATCCAGACCAATTACGTGGAACTGTTGCTGGAACTGCCCTGGCAGGAATTTTCAAAAGACAATTTTGATCTTCAGAACGCTGAAAAAATTCTGGATGAAGATCATTTCGGGCTTGAAAAAGTAAAAGAACGCATCATTGAACATCTCGCGGTTTTAAAACTCAAAGGCAACCTGAAGTCTCCCATCATTTGTCTTTACGGTCCTCCGGGCGTTGGTAAAACATCGCTTGGAAAAAGTATCGCCAAAGCCTTGAACCGGAAATACATCCGCATGAGTTTAGGTGGTTTAAAAGATGAGAGTGAGATCCGCGGACACCGCAAAACCTATATTGGCGCCATGCCCGGCCGCATCCTTCAGAACCTGAAAAAAGTGCAGAGCTCAAACCCTGTATTTATTCTGGATGAAATTGACAAGGTGGGCAACGATTATCATGGAGATCCTTCTTCAGCACTGCTGGAAGTACTTGATCCGGAACAAAACAGCACTTTTTACGACAACTTCCTCGAACTCGATTACGACCTCAGCAATGTGATGTTCATTGCCACCTGCAATAACCTCTCCACCATTCAGCCGGCGCTGCGCGACAGGATGGAAATCATTGAAGTAAACGGTTATACT
>CAZFCR010000496.1:0-2790 GCA_964517305.1 uncultured Akkermansia sp. | reverse complement strand
CAGTATGGTTTTCAGACCCTCGCCACCAACATGCGCGGTTTCCAGCAAAACATCCGCAACGGCAATAACTTTGTGGTCTACAATTCAGAGCTGCGTATTCCCTTGCTGAGGTACCTTGTCAATCATCCCATCCGGTCAGATTTTCTCAATAATTTCCAGGTGATTGGCTTCACCGATGTGGGAATGGCCTGGAACGGCTTTAATCCTTTAAGTACCGAGAACACTGAAAATGTAAAAGTTTTTGTGGATAACGATCCTCTGCTTGGAACGGGTGGAACAGGGATCATTGTAAGTGTGATCGACGATAAAAATCCGCTCGTAGGGGGTGTGGGTTTTGGCTTGCGTTCCCGCCTGCTGGGATATTTTGTGAGGGTTGATTTTGGCTGGGGCATTGATAATTGGGTAGTTCAAAAAAGAATCGTAGGTTTATCGCTTACAACTGATTTTTAACTTGGTCCCAATGAATACAATACTCATTTTACTGGCCATTGGCCTCGTTGCAGGTTTTCTCAGCGGACTGATCGGTATTGGCGGGGGCATAGTCATAGTGCCAGTATTGGTTTACATCCTTCACCTGAATCAGAAAACAGCCCAGGGCACCACCTTATTTATGTTTATGCTGCCAATTGGCATTCTTGGCGTTTACAATTACCACAAGGGAGGTCACGTTGATTTTAAGACCGCCGCCATCATGGCCATTACTTTTGTGGTGGGAAGTTATTTCGGAAGTAAAACAGCAATTGAAATGGATACAAAGCTGGTGAAACAGATCTTCGCTGTGTCCATTATTCTTATTGGTATCAGAATGCTGTGGACACGCTGATGACAACGCCTCACCTGATAAAAGAAAAAGCAGGAGCGTATTTTGAAAAAGTGCTCGCCATCCGCAGGCACATCCACGCCAATCCTGAACTTTCTTTTCAGGAATTCGAAACTTCGGAATTTATCCAGCAACAGCTTCGCGCGGCGGGAATTGAGTTTTCCACGGGTTATGTCAAAACCGGGATCATCGCGCTCATCAAGGGAAAAAATCCCGGCAAAAAAACAATACTCCTGAGGGCCGACATGGATGCCCTGCCTATAGAAGAAAAAAATGACGTGCCTTATTGTTCTTCAAAAAAAGGAATCATGCACGCCTGTGGTCACGATGTACACACCGCCTGTATCCTGGGCGCCGCTTTTATCTTAAACGATCTTAAAAATGAATGGGAAGGTACGGTGAAGATCATGTTTCAGCCCGGAGAAGAAGTATTGCCCGGTGGCGCAAAACTGATGATTGAAGCGGGTGTACTTGAAAATCCGAAAGTTGATAGAGCCCTGGCGCTGCACGTTTTTCCTTCTATGGAAACCGGCAAAGTAGGTTTCAGACAAGGCATGTACATGGCCAGTACCGATGAATTGTATCTCACCGTAAACGGAAAAGGTGGTCATGCAGCCATGGTGAATGACTACATCAATCCGCTGATCATTGCCTCCGAAATAATTCTTGAGGTGAACCGGCGTTTTATGAAACCGGGTGCTCTGAAAGGAACGGCTGGTGAATCGATCCCGACTGTGGTGGCATTCGGAAAAATAGAAGGCGCCGGCGCTAGCAATGTCATTCCTTCAAAGGTTGAACTCGCAGGCACTTTCAGAACAATGGATGAAGCCTGGCGTTCAAACGTGCATCAGCAGCTCATTCAGATTGTGAACAAAATTTCTTCCGATTACGGTATTGATTCAGAACTCAGGATCGAAAAAGGTTATCCTTTTCTTGTAAATGACAGCGATTTTACGGCGTTGTGTGAAGCCGGCGCACGGCTCTACATGGGCGAAGCGGCAGTTGAAACACTTGACTTGAGAATGACGGCCGAAGATTTTGCCTTTATCACCCAGAAAGTGCCCAGCTGTTTTTTCAGGCTAGGCACGGGCAATGCGAGCAAAGGCATTGTATCCGGTGTGCATACCGCAACTTTCAACATCGATGAACGCGCCCTGGAATACGGCAGCGGCCTCATGGCCTGGTTATGCATGCACGAACTCTCCCGGGCTTAAGCTTTTCTGAAGGCCGTTCTGTTCACAATTTACTATCTTTAAGATCGTTATTACATGGTGTTTTTGCGGCGATCAGGTCTATTCGTGCTGTTTTCTTTTTTGATTTTAAAAGGAAACGCGCAGGTCTTTCAGCCCGGCCAGGTAAAATTATTCCGCATCATCTCCGATACTCTTGTGCTCGACAGTCTCAGTCTGGTTCCCGGCACCGTACAGTTCAATGTTTTTCCTGCGGGTGATCCTGCACTTGAACCCATCATCGATTACCGCAGCCACGCGCTGATATTTAAGAACAGACCCGATAGCATTCTGGTACGATACAAACGTTATCCCTACAATTTTGAACGGACTTTTTTTCACAAGGATGTCAGCAGTCTTTACACCGATATGACGCGGCCCGGAAATCCTTTTACGATCAGGTACAACCAGAAACAGGACAACCTTTTTATGAACGATGGGCTCAATAAAAACGGGAACATCAGCAGGGGCATCTCTTTTGGAAATAACCAGGACGTGGTGGTGAATTCAAATCTCAACCTCCAGGTAAGCGGTAAACTAACACCGGAAATTGATCTTGTGATGGCCGCCACCGATAATAACATTCCCTTTCAGGCAGACGGAACAACGGCCCAGTTACAGGAATTCGACAAGGTCTTCATTCAGCTCAGCAATTACAATACCAAAATGATCGTGGGCGACTACCAGCTCTCCCGTCCACATAACAGTTATTTTATGAACTTCTACAAACGCGCGCAGGGA
>CAZFCR010000495.1:0-2793 GCA_964517305.1 uncultured Akkermansia sp. | reverse complement strand
GATAACCGCGTCCTTCGCCGGTTCCTGTTTCGGGGTTAAATGGATCGTTCAACTGTAGTGCGTTTTTTGTGAAACAAATGGAAAATCAGATAAATTGAAACTGCAAAAAGAAAAAATGCGCCCGACTGATGAAGCGCGCCCATGATCACAGGAACCTGATAAATTAATGTAAGTACTCCTAATATAAACTGAATGGTAACACCGTAAATCAAGAGCGTAATGCCCAGGTTCTGTTGTTTGCTGAGCGTTAACTTATTTGACCTTACCCATATAAAACAAAGACTTAACACTACAACTACTGCAAGCGTGCGGTGCACAAACTGAATACCGCTGGCATTTTCAGCTATGTTCTGAAAAAAAGTAGGTTTGATGCTTACCTGCTCCGCCACCCACTCAGAACCCATCTTCGGCCAGGTGTTAAAGATGTGTCCCGGCCGGATCTTCGCATCATCGCCCTCAACATAACCTGCGGTAAAAGCGCCATAAACAATCTGAAGGATGAGCAGTACAAAGAACACCAGCACCGGCGTTTTTAACCTTGATGCATCGTTATTTTCATTTTTACTTTCCGCAAAGATCAGTTTAAGTGCAAACCAGAAGGTAAAGGCAAATAAAGTAAAGGCGCTCATCAGGTGCGTGGCGAGACGGTAGTGACTGACTGCAGGTTGTTTCTGCAGACCGCTGTACACCATCCACCAGCCAATTACTGCCTGCATGGCACCCATTACAAACAAAAGAATAAAAGCAGGCCACATCCAGTTCTTTATTTTTTTTCTTACCAGGAAATAAACAAAACCGATGGCAAATACATACATCATCACGCGGCCAATCAGGCGGTGAATGTATTCCCAGAGAAAAATAGGTTTAAATTCACTGAGGCTCATGTTGTAATTGATCTTCTGAAATTCAGGACTCTGCTGGTATTTCTGAAAACGCTCCTGCCACATGTCCTCATTCAGCGGCGGAACAGAGCCCATAAAACTCCAGTCGGTGATAGAAAGGCCTGAATGTGTAAGCCGGGTAAGACAACCAATTACCACCATGATGTAAATGAGCACACAACCGGCCAGCAGCCAGTTAATGATACCCCGGTATTCTGATTGTTTAATTAGGTTCATCTGAAATAAACGCAAATTTACTTGAATTCATTAATAATGCCGTAAAAATATCGTTTGATCCGGGTGTGTTTATTCCACCTCGTAAGCCCCGGCGGTAACACCAGTGGCGACAGTTGTTCTGCGCGGCACACCTTTCAGATCCATCGGATATTTAATGGCATCGGCGATGGCCTTTGCATCTTTAAATCCCTGAACCTGCAGTTCGGTGGCTTTTATGTGAAAATTATAATTGTCAGAATGGCCGTAGCTGAGTTGTGTGCCTTTGGTGACATTTAAATAATGTTTAGGATCATCGGTGTTTTCAGTTGTTTTGAGCCAGCTGCTGCTGAAAGTATAAGTGTGCGCAATATTTCCTTCGGCTTTCAGATCGATCTGGATCTCGTTGCCGAGCCTGCCATCGATGATACAGTTACCAAAATAAAAAGAATGATCGAGCACCTGGGCATCGGTGTAGTTGTTGATCTTCACCGTGGCTTTTTCACGCGGTGTTGACTTTCGCCAGAAATTGGCAAATGTGCAGTGATAAAAATTATAAACACCGCCATACATCAGATTCACGCTGTGTTCCTGGCAGTTGCTGATAATGTTGTTGCCACCATTGATCTTATAAGCCAGTCCGTACAAACCCCACATGCTCATGTTCTGGATCACTGTGTTGCGAATGGTGAGTGTGCCCGGGCCTAAAAAACTTTTAGGATCAAACAACTCGGCCTGAACGCCGATGTATCCGTTTTTGATGATGGCGTAATCTATCAGGTTGTTGTCACTGCCTTCGTTGATCCAAATCCTGTCCCACTGGCCGGGTTCGTCCGAATATTCTTTTTCCCTGCGTGCTCCCTGGAAAATGACTTCATCGCCTTTTTTGCCCAGTACACGCAACTGTCCGTAACGGTAAACCCACAGTCCTGCTTTGTAATTAAGGTAAACCCTTACGCCTGCCTCTATCGTAAGTTTCTGAGCTGAGTCCACCACAAGATAACCGTAGATCACGTGTGGTTTATTTTTTTTCCATACCGTGTCCACATTTTTTGTTGAACTGATGAGTGAATAAGGCAGAAAAGACCCGTCCTTAAACTGAATGGCATTGGTTGAATAGTGGTAATAGGCATCCTGGCCCCAGGCTTCAAGCGGTATGCTCTGTACTTTGCCGTTTACAGTGCAGTTCATCACATCGCTGATAATAAGTGGTGAATTGCTGTTCTGCGGATCTACCTTCACCTGGATAAAAACATAAATGCTGTCGTTGGCTGCAATCTCAATGTCGCTGAAAGAACGCCCTGGTGTTCCATCCACATTCAGAAAAAAAGAAGAACCTTCGCCATTCTGTAAGGTAATGGATGAGATTCGGATCTTCTGATCGTTTTTATTCCTGATCCTGATGTTGCGGGTAGAAGATCCGATGGTGGTAAAAACGGTGTCAAACAATACCGAATCCTGCGAAAACTCGATGCCTGCATTCGGGTCCTCAATGAATTTGTCTTTTTTACACGATACAAACTGAAGTGCAAATACCGCGATGAGGCTGAGAAAAAATATGTTGAGAGACGTTTTGATAAATTTAGAATTACAAATATAAACGAATAAAAACCAAAATTGTTGTCATGCTGACCGCATTAATAGTGCAGGCCAGTGCTTCAGAAAAAAAACACACCCAGCAGCGTAAGCCCGTTCAGCA
>CAZFCR010000494.1:0-2797 GCA_964517305.1 uncultured Akkermansia sp. | reverse complement strand
CTAATACATTTTTGATCACGGTCACAAGTTCCCGCTCTAAATAGGGCTTTGCAAGGTAATCCTTCATGCCCGATTGCGTACAGCGATCTTTCTCACCTACCAGTGAATAGGCCGAGCAGGCAATTACCGGCACATCAATTCTGAGCGTATTGCTGATCTCGTGCATGGCCATAAATCCATCCATACGTGGCATCTGAAGATCCATCAACACCACATCGTATTTTTTTTCTCTGAGTTTTTCAAGCGCCTGAACACCATCGCCTGCCGTATCCACCAGCGCAAAATTTCTTTTCAGATAAGTCTGGGCCAGCAACTGATTGTGTTCATTGTCTTCCACCAGTAAAACTTTAATGTCACGAAGGTCTTCCCTTAGTGGCGTCAACTCGTTCTGATGCGGTGCTTCTGAAACAGGAAAGTCAATCTCAAATATAAAAGTGGTGCCTTTTCCCGGTTCACTCAGTACCTGCAATTCACCGCGGTGCAGTTCTACCAGCATCTTTACAATATTGAGCCCCAGCCCGGTGCCGCCATGCAGGCGGGTAGTAGAGTCCTCAGCCTGGGTGAATCTGTCGAAGATCATTTTTTGTTTGGCAGCGTCAATTCCAATACCTGTGTCTTTTATTTCAAACCGTACACGTGCTAATTGGGGTGAGAGTGAAGTGCTTGTCAGGCGAATCTCTACAGATCCCTTCGCGGTAAATTTCACAGCATTGCCCACCACATTGTTCAGGATCTGTATCAATCTTGTCTCGTCGCCTTCCAGCCAGTCGGGCAATTCCGGGTCGAGACTGGTAAATATTTTGAGACCTTTGCTTCTGGCTTTTGGCAGATGCAGTTCGGCCACATGCTGAATTACTTTGCGGATCTCAACAGGCGTTTTTTCAAGCTGAATGATACCGGTTTCAATTTTTGAAACATCAAGAATATCGTTGATGATCACGAGCAGATTTTGTGTAGCGAGCGTTACAGTATCAACATATTTCTGCTGTTCAGCACTCAGCCGCGTTTTCGAGAGCAGGTCGGTAAAACCGTTGATGGCATTCAAAGGTGTTCTGATCTCGTGACTCATGTTAGAAAGAAAAACGTCTTTAATGGCCGAAAGTCTTTCAGTCTCAACTTTAGCCTGCTGCAACAACTCCTGCGTTTGTTTGATCTCTGTGATGTCGTGGGCTACGGCGAAAACATCACCACCCGTGCTGTCTGCGTTAAAAGTCCATTGCATCCACCGAAAGGTATTGTTATGTGTTTTAAAACGGAAAGTACCCGCGGAGATATTTTTTGATACCAGTAATTGCTGCAGTAAATCCGAGAAGCTGGCTTTATCAGCATCCACCACAAAATCAGCGAGTGGCCTGTTTTGTAACGCCTCTTCTGTCCAGCCCAGTATACTTGTAAACGCGTGATTGAGCATTCTGATCCGCCCCCCGACATCAGTAACGCAAAGAATATTCGGACTCATTTCAAAAAAACGCCGGAAGATCTTTTCCTCCTCGTTTATTTTCCGGAGCGTGATCAGGCGCATCACGGTTTTCGAGAGCGTAGTGAGTGTTTGTTTTTCTTCGTCGCTTAATTTTCTCGGTATTAAATCGATCACACAAAGACTTCCGAGGTTAATACCGTCAGCTGCAATCAGCGGAGCGCCCGCGTAAAAACGCAGATCCGGAGCGCCCGTCACGTAAGGATTGTCTACAAATCTTTCGTCGTTCAGCGCGTTTTCAACTTCCATTACAGTGTTTCCGAGAATGGTGTGAGCGCAAAAGGCAGTGTCGCGTGGTGTTTCAGAAACGTCAATACCATGAGCTGACTTGAACCACTGGCGGTTTTCATCAATGAGTGTGATCATGGCCATTGGCACATTCAAAAGCCTGGCGGCAAGGCGGGTCAGCTCATCAAAAACCTCTTCAGGAGCAGAGTCCAGGATCTGAAGGTAATGGAGCTTATCGAGTCGCTCTTTTTCCCTCGCGGGGATCATTGCTTTTTTCATTGAGGTCAAATTGGTACATAACAAAAGTAAAGAATATGCTCCAATCGCACCTAAAAACAAACAGAATAGGGCAACGAAAACCCGCCATTTCTTACACCAGACGCAAGAAACCTCAGACCAGGTGTTTTTTATTTATTGAGAGGTAAAGTGCGAAGCCAGTGGATGGCTTTTTGCTGATTGGTGAAAGCTCTGAACGGATAGGCTTTTTTTTCAAAATGGGAGAAAAAATTGGCGGCCACACGTTTCATTTTTGTATCAACAAGTGCGGCGGCGCCCCTGAAGAGCGGCAGATTTTTAAAATCAGAAAGGTATCTCTTTCCTTCGGGAGTGATCTTCACATCACCACGAACATCAGAAAAAGTAAGATAGGGTTTTCCTCCGCTCAATGTTTCCGCGCAAGTGGTCAGTTCTTTTATCTCAGGAAATCCCAGTTCGGTTTCACCTTTGTAATGATAAAATACAATGGGATCATTGTATTCAATTAAAACGTAAGAAAGTTCGATCTGGCCCATGACGCCGTAAAGGTAACAATTGAAGAGGCAATAACACTGTACACAAAAAAATGATATTTCGCCTCTGTTGCTTCGCAAACTGAACAAAGTTGCGCAAAACCCGATGAAAACCCGGCAAAAAAGCGTATATTGATGAACAATGAGCATGAACTACGACCCCATCGATCTTATCGTAACAACAGTGCAGGAACTATCACTGGCACAAGACCTCGCAACGCTTACGTATATTGTGCGAAAGGCGGCCAGAAAAGCGACCAATGCAGAGGGCGTGACCTTTGTGCTAAACGAAAATGAAAAGTGT
>CAZFCR010000493.1:0-2797 GCA_964517305.1 uncultured Akkermansia sp. | reverse complement strand
GTAGAAAAATCATTTACTGAAAGTGATTTACGAAATTATCGCTTGGTAGTTTCCTGTTTTAATTTGTTTCCATTTTGAATTTAGGTCCGCGTCTGAATCATCGCCGGAGAGCGTGATTGTTTCATGTCCCGTTTTTAAATACTGATTGAGCGTATCAATATGTTCTTTTCGCTCGGTGATGACAATTACTTTTTTGTTTTTCTTCAGTTCTGATTTTATGTCATCAAGGATCAGTTTATTCCTGGCAGAATCATGGACTAGGATCTTCGATATTGTTTCGAAACGATCAGTCTTTAGATTAAATGGAATATTCAGGTCTGTGTTACGAATAACAATCCTCGCGTGTTTTCTTTCGCTGATCTCTTCGCTCTTGATCTCACAAATTATTTCGCCAAGATGCGCGAAGATCATTTTGCCATCGTCGTGTTTCCTGAAGGGAGTGGCTGTAAGTCCATATAAATAAAAAGAATTAAGCTCTCCTATTGTACTCCTGAATGAATCCGCTGGTATGTGGTGACATTCATCTACCAGAATTGTACCGAAGGCTTCACGAAACTTGTCGCCGTCTTTTTTTAGACATTTTGCTAAACTTTGAATAGTGCCAATAGTGATCTTTTCTCCGACTTTCACCCTTCCTCCTTCAATCCGACCAATCTCGTGCGCGGGTATTCCCAGGAATGCTTCGATTCTTTCAGCCCACTGATCTGCCAATTGTTTACGATGAACTACTATGAGTGCCGGCTGTTGTTTCTCTGCAACTATCTTTAATCCGGTCACTGTTTTCCCAGAGCCGGGTGGGGCAACTATGACACCAATGTCTTTTTTCTTTGCAGCTTCAATGGCTTTAATTTGATACTCGCGTAATTGGGCATCAAACTTAAAAAGTACTACTTGCGGTTTTTTGCGTTTATCCTCTAAAGTAAATTCAATATTATTTTCTTTACAATAACGCAGGAGCTTTCCTGCGATACCTTTTGGAAGAAGTACCTTTTCATGACTCTCTTCAATAAAACTGAAATACCTTTTAGTCTCCCAGGTGCTTTTTCCCGCATTTTTCTTCAGGTAGAGTTCCGGATTTGGAAAATTAAGCTCGTCACGCAAAAAGTTTACAAGCTTCAGAGGCATACATGCGCGGACCATTTGAATTTTTGAGTCTATTGAAATTAATAGACTTTTGCCCGGCACTATAATTTCTGACTTTCCGCTTATGAGAGAATACAGTTTATCAAGTGTTGCTAAGGGTACTCTTTGAATCTTATCCAAAAATTCCAGCTGATCGCTGTATGGGTTGAGTGTCTCAGGATCAATAAAACAGCTATTACCCTGTTCCATTGAAGGACCGTGAAACGGCAATGCGATCAGATTTCCCAGGCCTTTCCCCGAAAGATAATCCTGGTTGGGGAAAAGCCGGTCGAAGCTACTGGTTTTATCAAATACTGAAATTACACCGGCCTCTTCTAATAGTTGCAAAAGAATTCTCCTACTTTTTATTGCCGGATACGGCTTCTCAAAAAATATCCAGATGTGGCCGCCGTTCCCAGACCTAGAACGCTCAAGGTAAGCGGGAATTTCTTTTTCGCTTAAGATCTTTAAAGCAGCCCCACATTGCTCTACCCAGTTGGCTTCATCAAAATCTGCCGCTATGAACCATGAAGTATTGTCTTGCAATAGCGGATAGATACCAACGAGTTGCTGGCCTTCGAGGTGTTTTGTTATTTCTTCATCAGTAAGTGGGAGATATGTTTTGCTATTGAAATTCTGAAAAGTCCCACCCTTTATCCGATGGGCTTTGTACATGTACGGATCAAAGAAGGAGGCAGGCATGTAGCCACTCTTACCATTTTTTTCCCATCTGCGGGCGAAGACATCCAAACGACAGCGAAAAGTGGATTTGAACAGTACTAACTGATCAAAAAATTTCGATCCTTGTATTGAAATGTTACACCCTTGTATCATTTTCTATTTATTAACTCCTCATCAATGCGACATCTTTAATTGTTGAAACCTTATCGCGAAGTGTCGGATCAATTAGAATTAAGAGGTTAATAATCAACCAAAGTGCCGAAACTATAATAAGATATTGCATCGTCGCATCATTAACCACTACAAAACTATAGTGTCGATTAACCAGAAGTATGATTGCGGGCAGAAACGCTATGCAAATTGTTTTGATTACGTAGCTAATTAGATCTGCTCTTCTTTTTATTCGTTGAGTCTTTACCAATGGAGTTCTGGGCAGAGTGCTCCAATTATTATCTTTAATTTTTATCGCGAAAACTTTCAAAACTAAAACTGAATTGTTTTTTAATTCCTGATCGTTTAAGCAGATAGGAAGTTTGAGCTCGCGAATTGAGTTTGCAACTTCAGAAAAAATCAACTTTACTCGTCGATTATTGTACTTGTCAAACATTTCAATCTTAGAGGCTATTGTTTTCTCAAACAATACCGCAAGCTCTTCCAATTGCAGCATGGTTCGCCGCATTTTTTCAGACGAGAAAATGGAAGTATTGGTGGCATTTTTTAAGATGTCAATAATAGACTTTAATATTTTCTCTCTATAACTCCGACGTACCCTTCGAGTGACCATTAAGAATCGCAACGGTTCCAATATTAAAACTAAAATAACTACTAGCCAGATTAGAAACCATGAAGAACCAAGCATGCCGAGAGATAGAGAGTCTAGGAAGGTTCCATTATCATGTTGCAGGATGCTCCATGAAATGTAAATTCCAGCACTGACAATGCCTATTAGAATTAATACCTTTAGTAAGCCGGATCGTCTTCTCCGAATCTCAAT
>CAZFCR010000492.1:0-2807 GCA_964517305.1 uncultured Akkermansia sp. | reverse complement strand
TCCTGAGGAAATTGCGGATAGGTAATGTACAACACAGATTCATTGCCCTCGCATTCTTTGGTGGTGATGTCAATGATCTCTCCTGTTACCAGGTTCACCCCATTGTCTTTCATTATTCCAATCCTGAGCTTCGGGCCCTGGAGATCGGCAAGTATGCCAACATGCCTGTTGAGCTCGATGTTCAGCTCACGAATATTTTTTACAGTATTCAGAACGGCTTCATAATCGCCGTGCGAGAAATTGATCCTGCAGATATCAAGCCCTTCTTCAAACATGGCTTTGAGCACAGCTTTATCGGCTGTAGCCGGACCCATGGTCGCAACAATTTTAGTGCGGTTGAACTTCTTCATAATTATTTAATGCTTTTTTAAGAAGCACCTAAGTTATAAAAAGGATCGGAGGATTAAAAGTTATATAAATGTTACGGCTCGGCAGTTTTGCCGCAAGCGTTGTTTAAAACAGAAAACCGGTTTTTTAGCGCTAGCGGAAAACAATGATGGATGAACCCGCGTTTCGCTGGCGGAATGCCGGATCCGGGAAAATAGTTTTTTGAATGTAAGACAGAATTATTTTCTTTTCAGCACCTTTTCAGCGGCTTCAACGATGTTCTGCGTTTCGAGGCCATATTTTTTCATGAGTTCATCAGGTGTTCCGCTTTCGCCGAAAGAATCGTTTACCGCAACGTATTCCTGTGGTGCTGGCATCTGGCGTGATAACAGCTGCGCCACGCTGTCGCCCAGTCCGCCGTGCATCTGATGTTCTTCCGCAGTAACAACACATTTTGTTTTGCCAACTGATTTCAGAATGGCTGCGTCGTCGAGCGGTTTAATGGTGTGAATGTTGATGATCTCTGCGCTGATGCCTTTGGCTGCGAGGGTTTCACCGGCTTCAATGGCTTTCCACACAAGGTGACCTGTTGCAATGATGGTTACATCTGTTCCTTCGTTCAGCATCAATGCTTTTCCAATTTCAAATACCTGATCGGCAGGGGTGAAGTTAGGCACCGCAGGACGGCCAAAACGCAGGTACACCGGTCCGTGGTATTTTGCAATGGCAATGGTGGCCGCTTTGGTCTGGTTAAAATCACATGGATTGATCACACACATGTGCGGCAGCATTTTCATTAAACCTATGTCTTCAAGAATCTGATGCGTGGCTCCGTCTTCTCCAAGTGTAAGACCGGCGTGCGATGCACAGATCTTTACATTTTTACCCGAATACGCGATGCTCTGGCGGATCTGGTCATAAACGCGGCCCGTGCTGAAATTGGCGAATGTGCCGGTGAAAGGAATTTTCCCGCCAATGGTTAAACCCGCGGCAATGCCCATCATATTGGCTTCAGCGATACCTACCTGGAAAAAACGTTCAGGATGCGCTTTTTGAAAAGCATCCATTTTAAGCGACCCTGTTAGATCGGCGCAAAGCGCCACTACCTCGGGATTAGTCTTTCCAAGTTCAGATAGTCCGGCTCCGAAACCCGAGCGGGTGTCTTTTTTTTCAGTGTAGGTATATTTTTTCATCAGGAGATCGCAAAATTTGAGAGCGCTAATCTACTAAAATCTTCTCTAAAAGATTGGGGAATGCTACAGCGGCGGCGGATCTTTTTCAGTCTTTTTTCAGCAGCGTGTTGAGGAATGGTTCAGAAAAGCCGCACGTTAATGGCGGTGGCGGGTTTCACCTCAAAATTCCTTTCCACCGTTTTGAGTGTTTCGCGCAGAAAATCAAGGCGGAAAACCACCTTGTAACGACCTGGTTGCAGGTAAATGATCTCGTTGCTCAGGTTGGGATTCAGGTTGCAGACCCAGGTGACGTTTTGTCCGTCGTCAACATAAATACTGCCATTGCCCATACCCTGTTTGTTAAAGAAAACACTACCGCTTGTTGGGATCTTAATGGTGTTGGTTTCACTTTGTCTGATCTCCACGTCTTTGAGGTGGATGCGCGGCAGGGTGAGCACTTCGAGGTCGTATTTGCCCACAAGGTATTTTTCGGTTTTCCCGAAATCGTGCACGTTGAGCGTTTTCATCTCACCGTTTTTGCGAACAATGGTGGTAGGATAGTGTTTGTTGATGGTGCCGTCGATTTCCAGCCTCAGGTAACCCTGCGCAGCATTGAGAGGAATAACATTGTGTTTCCCCCTGGTGATGCTGATGTTCTTTTTTTCGATGGTGGGAATTGTGTGCACGGTAAGGTCATAACGCAGTGCGGGGTCAAGTACAAGGGTGTCGGGATTGCCTTTGTAATTGATGGTGTGCAGGTAATTGTACTTTACCTTCCCTGTGCCCGCTTCGTAAAAGGTCATGTCAACATTGCTTTCTGTTGGTTTTTTAAAAATATCGAGGAGGTCTACCTGAACCGTGGTTTGCGACAAAGCCTCGGTGAGCACAAGTTTCAGCACGTCCTTAAAATTGGCTTCGTTGCTCACGTCATAAAATTTGCCCATACAGCCAAACACGTCTGCAAATTTTACATCGAGTCCCACTCCGATCACAAACGGACGCAGGAAGATGCCTTTTTTCTGCAACTGAGCGCTGACTTCGCATGGATTGCCACCGCACTCTTCAATACCGTCGGTAATCAGTATAACAATGTTGCGGCAACTCGGGCAGGGAACAAAATCTTCGGCGCACTCACCAAGTGAATAGGCGATAGGCGTGGTTCCCATTGGCTCCAGGCGTTGTATGCGCTGTTTGATCTTTGGCGCGGCGGTTGCAGCATCGTCGAAGGGCACTTCAAGCCGCGTGTCCTTGCAGTTTCTTTCGGGTTTAAAAAAAGTGGTGTGACCGTAGCAGCGCAGGGCCAGCTGA
>CAZFCR010000491.1:0-2813 GCA_964517305.1 uncultured Akkermansia sp. | reverse complement strand
GATGGAACAAGGTCGCAAAAATGCGGCGCAGAAAGAAAGCTACGACTTAAGCGGCGATCCCCTATACAACAGCGCCTGGGGTTATCAGGCCGGCAAAGTACGCAACGCGCATGTTGGCAGATCGGTTCAACCTACCGCATTGCTGGCGCACGTGTTCGATGTCAACGCAGATACAAAACTCAACACCACTGTCTATTACCTCCAGGGAAGAAAAGGAAACACAGGGATAAACCGTTTTGATGCACCCAATCCAAAACCAGACTACTACCGTTATCTGCCTTCGTATTATTATCTGCAGCAAGACAGCGGCAACGGTGACCGTTTGACTGAGCTTTGGAGAAATCCTCTGAACCGCCAGATCAACTGGGACCGGATGATACAGATGAACCAGGCCAATCTTTATTCAGACCCTGCGTTTGCAGGCCAGCAGATCAATACAACAGAAACGCGGGCAAGGTACATTGTAGAAGAGCAGGTTGAAAAACACAAACAATATGGTATCAACCTGCTGTTCAACCAAAGGCGCGGCAGATTTTTCCTGTCAGGTGGAATCCATTCGCTGATTTACCGCAACCACAAATTCAAACAACTGGATGATCTGCTGGGCGCGGATTTCTGGATCGACGTTGATCAGTTTGCAGAGAACCTTGGCGCTGGTGAAATGATCATTCAGAACGACATTGATCATCCCAACAGAAAAGTAAGAGAAGGAGAAAGATTTGGCTACAGCTATCTTGTACACATGCATAAAAGTGAAGCCTGGACACAAGTGGAATTCACAGCAGCAAAAACCGACTGGTATCTCGCGGGCAATCTGACACGCAGTGGTGTGTGGCGTGAGGGACTCATGGCCAATGGTAAGTTTCCCAACAGCAGTAAAGGTGTTGGTACACGTTTGAATTTTAACAACGCCGGAATTAAATCTGGAATTACTTTTAAACTCAGTGGCCGCCATTTTGTTTCCGCCAACGGCACAGCGCTGAGCAGAACTCCGAACATGCTTCATCTTTTTGTATCACCGCGCGTCCGTCAGGATCTGATTTCCGACCCGGTAAACGAAGTCGTGATGTCCGGAGACCTCAATTACACAGTGCGCTACCCGGGTTTTAAAATGCGACTGAGTTATTTTAATACTCAGATCAACAACCAGGTCTGGCTGCGCACCTTCTGGCACGATTCCTATAATGCCAATGTGAATCTGATCATGCGGAATGTTGATCAGAATTTTCAGGGTGTTGAGCTTGGACTCGAAAAATCAATCTTCAGCAATCACCTTATGCAATTCGCGTTTTCCGGCGGGCAGTTTATGTACACCAACAGGCCGCTGCTGGAAGCCTGGCAGGACAATAACAACATGGCCTTGTTTTCAGACAGAAAGGTTTACCTGAAAAATTATTTTGTTGGCGGAACTCCGCAACTTGTTTGTGGCGTCGGTTATCGCTATAATGATCCGAAGCGGTGGTTTGCCGGATTGAACATGAACTATGCCGCGAATCATTATGTTGAACCCAATCCTGACCGGAGAACAGCAGAAGCCACTGAAAAGTTTACGCTCGAAGAAAAAGACCTGGCTGCCAGAATCACCACTCAGGAAAAACTGCCCGCGCATTTTCTGATTAATTGTATTGCAGGCAAATCATTCAGGCTCTCAAAAAAACATTACCTCAACACCATCCTTGTGATTAATAACCTTCTTAACAAAAAAGATATTCTGGTCAATGGTTTTGAGCAACTGCGCTGGGACCGTGACCAACCAGATCTTTTTCCCTCTAAATACAATTTTATGAATGGCACCAATTACATGACCATGATCAGTCTAAACTTTTAACCATGACAAAAACAAGCTGCTTCTTTATTCTTCTGACGCTTTGCATTGGCTGCAGAAAAAAATTTGATGAGCCTCCCTATGTGCCCGCCAACGAAGGTGCCGCGCTTGGGATTAAAAATCTGAAAGCACGTCTTCCCCTGAGCAATACCTTTTACAAATTTGCAGAAGGTGATACAAGTTTAACCTGCACGGTGACTGCCGATGAAACGAGTGGTAATTTTTTAAAAACTGTTTTTGTGCGTGACGATGAAGGCGCAGCTCTGCAGATAAAATTGCTGGAGAGCGGCGGGATTTATACCGGTGACAGGATCCGCGTCAGGCTGAGCGGGAATTACCTGGTATCGGCTAACAACATGATCAGTCTGGATTCGGTGAACACAGAAACACATATTGTAAAATTATCAAGCGGTCACGCAGTCAGTCCCGTGGTATCCAGCATTGCCCAGCTTAACACGAACACCGATCCCTTAAATCCGGCTAGCCTTCAGTCGCAACTGGTAGAACTGAATGGTGTGGAGTTTGATCCGCTTCACCGTTCAAAAAAGTTTGCCGATGCTGTTGGGAAAAGTGCCATGGAATACCAGATCACTGACTGTAACGGCAGGAAGATCAGCGTTCGCACCAGTGGCTGGGCCAACTTCGCGGATCAGCTCACGCCGTCGGGAAAAGGTAAACTGATCGCCATTGTAACACAATACAATGCGCAGCCGCAGCTGGTGATCAGAAATTACAATGAACTCAACATGCGGGAAACGCCGTGTGTCTCTACAGTCACCGCGCCCGCCAGTTCAACATTCGCCCTGGCTCCGCCTGTTCAGACCGTGGATGAAAAATTTGACAAGGTGAGTTCCAATTCAGATTTTACAGAAAATGGCTGGATCAATTTTGCTGAAAAAGGTTCCGTTAAGTGGAGAGGTCATGTCAAAGCCGGAACCTTTAAATCGCTTCGCGTCTCCTCCTATGGTACCGGCGAAACCAATACGGT
>CAZFCR010000490.1:0-2815 GCA_964517305.1 uncultured Akkermansia sp. | reverse complement strand
GTAAGAAGGTCGGCGCATCAGTTCTTTAACCGTGATCTTGTCATACAGTTCATGTTTAAACATGGTTTCGCGGATGTCGTCGATGGTAATGAGACCTTTCAGAGCCGATTCGCTGCTGATGACGGGGAAAATGTTCCGTTTGGAGATGGCCACCTGTTCAACCAGTTTTCGTAAGAGCGCGGTATCTTCCACCTCCACAAAATCGCTCTCCACAAACTGTGTGAGATCGATGTTACTCAACAGGTAAGAGTCGGTATCGGTTACCATGATCTTTTCTTTTTCAGCGAGTTTCATCATGTCGATGCTCATGGGCATAAAGTATTTTGAAACCGCGTAACTCAGGGCCGATACGATCATGAGCGGGATGATGAGTTCGTAGCCGCCTGTGATTTCAGCGATGAGGAAAATGCCGGTTAAAGGCGAATGAAATACCCCGCTGAGCAATCCTGCCATGGCCACCAGCGTAAAATTACTCACCGGCAGCGGAAAAATACCCAGATCGGTGATCAGCGAAGAAAACAGGAAACCGAGGAAAGCGCCCATAAACAGCGAGGGCGCAAAGTTACCACCATTGCCACCACTGCCAATCGTGAAGCCTGTAGCCACCGGTTTTAAAAGGATCACCAGCAGCACCATCAGATACAAAAGGGGTTTGGAGAGCGTATCAAAGGGTAAAACAGAATTTTTGAAGATAGATCCGGGATCGAGTGTTGACAAGGTTTTGATGCTGTTGTATCCTTCTCCGAAAAGTGGCGGCACAAAAAGGATGAGTACAAACAAACCGAGTCCGCCAACGAGAACTTTAGCAACTTTGCGGTGTTCGAACTTTTTAAAATATTTTTCAGTGGCCAGAAATACCCTCGCGTAATAATATGAACCAATTCCTGCCAGCGCACCCAGCATCAGGTAAAAACGAACGTTGGTATAATCAAAAGGTTCCCTGAGCCTGAAATGAAGCAATACATCTTCGCCCAGGATGATCTTGGAGATCAGCGCGCCCGAAGCGGCAGAGATCAGGATGGGAATAAAAGCAGAAATGGCGGCTTCTACCAATAATACTTCCAGTGCGAACAGCACGCCGGCGATGGGCGTATTAAAAGCGCCTGCAATGCCTGCCGCAGCGCCGCAAGCCAGCAACAAAGTACGTTCTTTGTAACTCAGTTTATAGGCGCGCCCGTAATTGGAACCAATGGCTGCGCCGGTGGTTACAATGGGCGATTCAAGACCTGAAGAACCGCCAAAACCAACGGTCAAAGCACTGGTGATCACATGTGTGTAGGTTTGGTCTTTGGGCAGCACGCTAGACTTTTTCGCAATGGCGTGCAGGATATTGGCAAGACCTTTGCCCAGCTTGCCCCGGTTAAAAAAATGAACAAACATCACACAGAGCCCGATACCAATAAGAGGGAAAATAGCGATGTAGAGGTGTTCGGAAGCGGAAACCAGTCCAACATATTTCAGAACAAAATGCACAAACAATTTAAGAAGCACCGCTGCAAAACCTGCTGTCAAACCTATGAGGATGGCACTGAAGATCACAAACTGTTTAGGACTCAGCCTGTGTTGCAACCAGTTGATGAGTCTGTTACTTCTGAATATGAATAAAAAACGTGCTTTCACAGAAAACCAAAAATAACACAATAATCCCTGCGGTGCTTTGTTATTTTTTGTTACAACATGGCCTCAGTCTTTTTCCCATTTGCGTGTGGTCCGGCCGGGTTGCCTGCTCACTAACCAGCCCTGTTTTTGTGCTTTTCTGAGCAGTGAGCGCCTGAAGGGTCGCGGATAAAAAGCATGGAGAATGTGACCAATGCGTTTTCTTTTTTTCACCAGACCTATCTGCGAAAGTATCTCGCTGGTGGAAGCGGCGCAACGCATGCCGAAAAAAGCGTAATCGTAAGGAAGGGAATCGCGGTATACTGAAAGAATATTCTGTAAACGTGAGAATTGTGACTTGCCGAGTGGAATGTGAACTACGGCGACCTTACTGTTTTTATGCTCATGCAAAACCAAATCGGCAAGCCGGCAACGGAATTGCGCCTTTTTGTTGTTGCGATGCGAAAATACATGCAATCCATTCGCGCGTTCAAAACCAATGTCTTCGCCATTGATTACCAGACTTACGTGACCGCCGTGCAATCCGCCGAACTCCCGTTTTTCGGTGTGGCGGTATTTAAATTTGGGTTTTGATCCGTATAAAAAATAAACTTTCAGTAAAGCCGAGGTATCAGAAACAAGCGATGCATGGAATGAAGCGCTGAAAAAAAAGGGACAGATGAAAAAGATTGTTATAAAAATGCGATTGAGATGTAAGTATTTAGCCTGCATTGAGACACCTGGAAGAAAAATTACGGCAAAAATAGCGTATATTTGCGGCATCTCAGATCGATCACTATAATTCTAAATGGATACTTTGCCTTCCGGGTTTGAGAAAAGAACTATTTTCATTTCCCGTATCATTCAAAACGACAGTCCCCTCCGGGAACTAATTCACGCAGGTCACGATGTGACAGGTGAGTCGCTCATTAACGTGAGCCAGATCCGTTTTACTTTTACACCGGCAACGCAGTGGATCTTTTTTTCGAGCAAAAACGCCATTAAATATTTTTTCGCGCAGCAGCCAGAAATAAAAGACGACGTGAAGTTTGGGGTAATGGGGCCTTCTTCGGCCGCGTACCTGCAGACCATGGGAAAAACAGCTGATTTTATTGGCAGCGGCGTGGATGTGACAGCCATAGCGAAAGAATTTGCAAAAGCAGTGGGCAATGAAACGGTGTTGTTACCTCAGGCGATCGACTCGCTCCGTTCCATTCAA
>CAZFCR010000489.1:0-2840 GCA_964517305.1 uncultured Akkermansia sp. | reverse complement strand
ACTTGTGTATTACCGCGATTTTCAGCAGATCGTTTATCTCGACAACCAGCTTTCTGTCAATAGCAACGCCGTGTCCCTGGAAGAGATGGGTTATGAGCAGGCGGAACTAGTATGCGCCAGCGCCAATAACAGTTTCTGGGTTTACGATAAACAGAATAATGAATTGTTGCGGTTTGATGAGAATTCGAAAAAGATCGCGGCCACGGGCAACCTTAAACAGGTGCTACAGACAGAAATTACCCCGGCTTATATGGTGGAATACAACAACTATCTTTTTCTCAATTCACCGCAACACGGCATCTATGTTTTTGATATGTTCGGGGCTTTCAGCAAGGTAGTCTCCATCAAAGGCCTGCGTGATTTTCAACTTATGGAGAACGTGATCTATTACCAGCGCGATTCAATGTTATGCAGTTATAATCACAAACTTTTTGAGGAAGCCTGTGTTTCTCCCGGCATGGTTCCGGTGAGCGCCCACCTGCAATATCAGAACAAAAAACTATACACGGGCAATAAAGATTCGATTGTTTGCCGGTCTTTTACGCCGCAGGCAACGAACGGTAAGTCGGAGTAGTGGAGACTTACAAACTTTAACAACTTTCCGGGGATTAAAAAATTGCCATTTGTTATATTTGTGTAAAGGGTGTTCGATGAAAAACGAACGATACCCTTTGAAGATCCAACCAATAATTTAGCGTGAACGTGCAGGACAATATTCTGGTACAGAAACTTGATGAGTTCATCAGGAAGTATTATAAGAACCAGCTGATCAAAGGCCTTATTTATTCTAGTGGCATGTTACTCTCTGCTTTTCTGGTAGTAGTGTTGCTCGAGTATTTTGGCGAATTCGGCTCGCTTGTGAGAGGGGTTTTGTTTTTTGGATTTATAACAGCCACTTCTGTTATCCTTGTTAAATACATAGCTATTCCTTTATTAAAACTGAACAAGATTGGGAAAGTGATTTCCTACGATGATGCTGCGCGCATTATTGGCAACCATTTCGGCAACGTACAGGATAAATTACTGAATGTGCTCCAACTTCAGCATAACCAGGCGCTCGGAGGCTCGGGAGATCTTTTGCTGGCAGGTATCAACCAGAAGATCACCGAACTGCAGCCCGTTCCATTTGCCACAGCGGTTGATCTTGGTGAAAACAGGCGTTATCTCAAATATGTTTTACCGCTTGTGATGTTAACGGGAACACTTTTTATCGTATGGCCCCATGTAATTTCAAAAGGAACCACCAGGCTGGTCAACTATGATACTTATTTTGAGAAGGAAATGCCTTTTAGTTTTAATCTTTCCGGTAAAGAACTTCAGGCCATTCAAACCGAAGATTACAGATTGGATGTCAGGATCAGCGGCAATGAGGTTCCCGATGAAGTTTACATCTCACTGAAAGGAATTGAGTACAAACTTGAAAAAGACGACCGGCTTAATTTTTATTATGTTTTCTCCAATATTCAGAGTTCAACGGATTTTCAGTTGAGCGCTGCCGGTTATCTTTCGCGTGAATACCACCTGGAGGTACTGCCAAAACCGTCGCTTCTCCGCTTTAACATTCAGCTGGTTTATCCTGCTTATCTGAACAAAGCGTCAGAAAACCTGAGCAACACAGGCGATTTGCAGATACCGCAGGGAACAAAAGTAAGCTGGACATTTAACACGAGGAATACCGATGAACTGGAACTCAGGTTTGCCGATAGCGCGGCAAGTCCGCAGCGTGGCGGTGAGGACAGTTATTCTTATTCCCGGCGTTTCATGCAGAACAACCATTATAGTTTACGCGCGCTCAATCAATTTGTCCGCAACAAGGCCGATTCGGTGGGTTATACCATTCACGTGGTGCAGGATCAGTTTCCTGTGATCAATGTTTCTGAAAAAACAGATTCACTTAATCCGAAGAACATTTATTTCAGTGGTCAGCTCAAAGATGATTATGGATTCAGCCGGTTGGTTTTCCATTATAAAAAAACGGCTACGGATAGTAATGGTGTATTGGTCGAAAGTTCCGGTTCTTATCCTTTGCAATTGAACCGCACGCAACCCGCGCAGCCTTATTTTTATTTTTTCGACGCGTCACAATATCAGTTGTCGCCCGGAGATAAGGTGGAATATTATTTTGAAGTGTTTGACAACGATGGTGTGAACGGCCCCAAATCGTCACGGACACAGATGATGGTTTTTAAAGCGCCAGACAGGAGCGAGATCAGCCAGGCTACCGAAAAAAATAACGCTGAGATAAAAAAGGATCTTGAAGAAACCATTAAAAAAACAAGGCAGCTGCAGAAAGACATCAACGAACTTTCAAAAAAAATTCAGGATAAAAAACAACTCGGTTACGAGGAGAAGAAAAAACTCGAAGAACTGCTGAAGAAACAAAATGACCTTCAGAACCGCATCAACGACATCAAACAACAAAACGAACTCAATAACAAGCAGAAAAATGAGTTCAGCCAGACGGATGAATCTATTCTCGAAAAACAGAAACAGCTGGAACAGTTATTCGAGAATGTGATGACACCCGAGATGAAAAAGTTGTTTGATGAACTTCAGAAAATGATGGATCAGCTCGACAAGAACCAGGTACAGGAAAAATTGGAAGAGTTGCAACTGAACAACAAAGACATTGAGAAAGAACTGGACCGGAATCTCGAAGCTTTTAAACAACTTGAGGTAGAGCAGAAGATGCAGAAAGCCCTCGAGCGCCTTGAAGAATTGAAAAACAAGCAGGAGCAGCTGGCCCGCGAAACGGAAGGCAAAAAACCGGAGGAGAAGAAAACCAAAAACGATCCCGCCTCAAAAGAAAATAAAGAACAACCCGTGGATAAAGGCAACAA
>CAZFCR010000488.1:0-2848 GCA_964517305.1 uncultured Akkermansia sp. | reverse complement strand
AATTACCAACTCAGAGGCGGTAGCATCGGTTAGCAGAAAAATTTAAGTAATTTTTCAGGGAAGAATTTCGAGCGTTCTCAGAACCAGATTTATGGTGATTTAAATCTTTAAATTTCCTATTTCCCCGCGTACTGCTCTTCGTAGTATTTGGCGTAGTGTCCCGAGGTCACATCGTTTAACCACTCTTCATTCTGCAGATACCAGTCAACGGTTTTATCCAGACCTTCTTCAAATGTTACAGAAGGAACCCAGCCGAGATCGTTTTTTAATTTAGTAGCGTCAATCGCATAACGGAGATCATGTCCTGCACGGTCTTTCACAAACGTGATGAGTTTTTCATTGGTGCCTTCAGGTCGGTTTAATTTTTTATCCATTACCCTGCAAAGTAACCTGATCACATCAATGTTTGTCCACTCGTTGTGACCACCAATGTTATAAGTGCTGCCCAACTTTGCCTTGTGAAAAATAATATCAATGGCGCGGGCGTGATCCAGCACGTACAGCCAGTCGCGCACGTTTTCGCCTTTGCCGTAAATTGGCAGCGGACGGTTATTCTTAATGTTGTTGATACAAAGTGGCAGCAGCTTTTCAGGAAAATGGTTAGGTCCGTAATTGTTGCTGCAGTTAGAGATCACCACGGGTAAACCATACGTATCGTGATAAGCGCGCACAAAATGATCGCTACTGGCTTTTGAAGCTGAATAAGGACTGTGCGGATCATAAGCCGTTTCTTCCGTAAACATGCCTTCTTCTCCCAATGCTCCATATACTTCATCGGTGCTGACGTGATAAAATTTTGAGAAAGAACTGTTTTCGCTCTTATAAAGAGTTTTGGCGGCATTCAGTAAATTAACGGTACCAATAACATTCGTCATTACAAACTCCAGTGGATTGGTGATGCTGCGGTCAACATGACTTTCAGCAGCGAGGTGAATGACCGCGTTGTATTTTTCATTTTCGAAAAGTGCGTTGATAAAAGGAGCGTCAACGATATCACCTTTAATGAATTTATAATTGGGTTTGTTCTCAATGTCTCTCAGGTTGGCAAGATTTCCCGCATAGGTCAGTTTGTCGAGATTATGGATGGTATAATCAGGATATTTGTTAACGAACAAACGAACAACGTGCGAACCAATAAAACCGGCCCCGCCGGTGATGAGAATTTTCATAGTCATTTAATTAAGCAGGGGTAAAGTTATCAGAAAAAATAAAGCTATCGCCGGGTTTTTTGGTAAGAATTCGATGGCTGAGGTTGTATTTGTCAAAAAAATTAATAAATTTGGGTAACCACCTGAATCTGAAAGAACATGAAAAAATCTCTACTTTTATTAAGCTGGTTGTTGTTTTCCCTGCCGTTTACAGCACAGGACTTTAACCGCGCCTGGCACCGGGCTTCCGAAACCACCGGGCCAATCGTTGCCGTGAATTCAAAGTGTTATTTCGCTGAAAAAGTTCAGTACAACGGCTGCTGTAGCGGTCAGACCAAAGTTACCGCCATTTCTGCCGCCGGCGATACTTTGTGGTCAACTCCCATACTCAATGGCGCGGTTCATCCAATTCAGAAACTGGTGGTTACGCCCGACAAAAAACTTGTGTTATTTGCGTCAAGGAGAGGCGCCTGCGATTATTCCGGCACGTTTGACCACCTTGTGAAACTGGATACCAACGGCTCTGTTATTTTTAATCTCCAGGTGGGAACTGCCCCCGGCTTCGCGGGTAAGTTCAGCGACCTGCTGGCCCATCCCAATGGCAATTATTATCTGAGTTCAGCGGGAAACATCATGGTTTATAATTCATCCGGACAATCCATCAACCAATTTACAACACAACTCGACCAGATCAACTCATTTTGTCTGCTTAGCAATGGTAATTTTGCGCTGAGCGGTAAGGCGGGTAACACCCAATATTTGCAGCTTCATGACCCGCAGCTGGCTCTTTTAACACAAAGTGTGTGCGGCGCTGGTTTCAGTAAATTAATGGAAAACACGCAGGGTGCCGTATTCGGAATTACCATCGCGGGTGAGTTGCAGAAATATTCCTCAGGTTTTACATTGCGGGCCACGGCGAGCGGCGGCTTACCTTCCGGCGCACTTATAAAACATGTTGTGATAAAAAATGATTCGGTTTTTACCACTGGCTTTGATCCTGCTCAGGGCACGCCTTTCTACATTCTTTATAACTCAAATCTCTCAATGTTGTATCAAACAGTAACCGCCGCCAGGAAAATTTATCCAAGTGGTATAACAATAAACAACCAGAACAGGATCAACATCATTACCTGGGCGAGTAGCGATTCTTTCTCAATGGATGATATCTCCTTTAAATCGTTGTTTCAGTTTCCGGTTAACGGCAACTTTGTTTTTCGTTCAGATATTGGCGTTGTTGGTTTATCAATGGTTCCGGGATTCAGCACTAATATTGTTCAGTACGTTTATGGTTACAGCAGCACCTTGAACCTGGATGTGATCGTGAAGAACTTTGGCGCGGATACCATCAAACAGTTTTACCTTAACAACTATCTCAGGAATTTAGATTGTTACTTATCATTGCATGCTTACCGCAATGTGCCCATCGCCCCGGGTCAAACCGTTTCGGTTCAGACCGGTATTTTCGAGGTGATGGTGCCGCCGGGCTCTGCAACAGCAAATGCTGTTTTTAATCATAGCGTTTGTATTTACAGCACTGTTCCAAACGGTGTGCATGATGCGGATATCAGCAACGACAGAATTTGCGGAACCATCAGCATCAATCCCGTGGGTTTAAATGAAATGTCTTTGATTGAAAGAGGACTTAAGGCTTTTCCCAATCCTTTTTCTGAAAAAATTGAGATCAGTCTTACCGAATCTCC
>CAZFCR010000487.1:0-2860 GCA_964517305.1 uncultured Akkermansia sp. | reverse complement strand
CGGATCGAATCAAAAAGCTGAGAAAAACATACCGGATGAGTATGAAGGATTTTTCGGCGAATTGTAATTTGTCGTTGAATACCATTTATAACATTGAGAATGGAAAAGTAAACAAGCCGCACAAGGACACGTTTCAAACCATTGCAGAAGTGTATGGTTCCAGCCTCGAATGGATACTGAACGGAAGGGGTGACATGCTGTTGTCCGGAGTAAAACTCAATATTCAGAAATCGGCAGTCATCAAAAATCCTGAAACTACACTGTCGGCCAATGAACAGGAAATGTTCAATGAACTTAAAATAAAAAATAAGGGACTTGAGATGGAAATTGAAAGACTGTGGAGGATGATAGAATATTTTGTTAATCCGGGTAATTCAAACCATGAGGACAAGAATATAAACTTTAATGAAAGAAAGATAGGCTAAACAGCCTTATTTGTTGTCGTGGTGAAATCTCACCGTAAATGTGGTAGACGCATTTTTATCTGACTTTACTTCCAGACCCGCCTGATGCAGTTGCATGATTTTTTTTGTCAGCGCCAGGCCAATACCATGCCCTTTTGTTTGCGCTGTTGAATCGGTGCGGTAAAAAGGCTCGAAAATAAAAGCCATTTCTTCAGGACTGATACCAACGCCACGATTGGTAAAAGAAACAGTTGTCACCTGATTACTGATTTGAAGGTTCACGATACAGGTTTTATCGGGGCTGAACTTACAGGCGTTGTCGATGAGGTTCATAAACGCAATTTTCAGAAATCCTTCGCTGCCTTTTACAATGAGTTTTTTTTCATCGGCCGGCAATTGTTCAAGGTGAAGCTGGATCCGGTATTCAGGATTTGTTTTCCAGAAGTGATCACTGCAGAACCAGAGCACATCATCTATGCGGAGTTCATTGAGCTGTATTTTGTTTTCGTAATTAAGCCGGGCAAACTCAATCAGATCAAAAGTGGTGCGGTTAAGCACTTTAATGTCTTCAAGTATCGATTGGATGATTTGTTTGTATTCGTCCCCGGTTCTGTCATTCAGCAATACTACCTGCAACTGCGAAGTAATGGCCGTGAGTGGATTCCGCAGTTCATGTGAAGCACCGCTTACAAATAATTTTTGCAGCTTAAAAGCGTGTTCTATCTTGTCGAGCATCGTGTTGAACTTGTCAATCAGCTGACCTATCTCGTCGCGGTTCCTGCTTCTGCCCAGGCGCACGTCGAGCCGTTCGGCATTCATGTCTTCAATTTCGTTGATCACCCTTGAAATAGGCTGAAGCGCCTTGCCTGCATACAGCCAGCCTGCAACCGCAACGATCGATATGGTGGCCATAAATAAAATGAGAATGGTATTCCTGAGGTTTTCCAGTTTTCTCATGCCATAAATGTCTATGGCCCCGGCGAAGATCACGAACTTTGAACCCCCGTCATTATAGGTCATACCATAAAGTTCCATTTGTTTCTGTCTGAGTTTGATCTTGCCTTTTTTGCGAACTTGTTCAAGCATGGCGGGTTCAACTCTGTACAGCACCGTGTCGCTGTTTGAATAAACCTCACGGTTCAATTCATTAAAGATCTGGATACCTTCTACAGGGAGTTTGTCTTTTTGAGCGCGGTCGATGATCCTCAGTACAGTGGAATCGATTTCTGTTACAGAAAAAAAGATCTCGGCGGTTGTTTCGGCTTTGTTTTCCAGACGCCTGTACAATTCGTTCTCCCTGTAACTGGCCGACGAAAAATAGATAACACCAAAAGCAAGTATAATGATGAGCGTAACAACAAATATGAACTGGAGTGTAAGTCGCGTCCGTATCTGCATCAGCTCTCCTCTCTGAAAATATAACCCTGTCCTTTACGGGTATGAATGAGTTTGTTTGCGAAACCCTTGTCAATCTTGTTTCTTAAGTAGCTTACGTAAACCTCAATGATATTGGTGCCTGTGTCGAAATTGAGGTTCCATACTTTTCCAGTAATGTCTTCCTTGGAAATGACCTTGTGTTTGTTGCGCATAAAGAATTCGAGCAGTGCAAATTCTTTAGCGGTTAAATTGATAAGTACTTCACCGCGTTTTACTTCTTTTGTTTCAAGGTTCAATACCAGATCACCATACTCCAGCTGCTGACTTTTTTCGGATGAATTTCTTGTACGGCCAATGGCAACTTTGATCCTGGCCAGCAGTTCACTGAAATCGAAGGGTTTAACCATGTAGTCATCTGTCCCCGAATCGAATCCTTTTATTTTTTCTGAGGTTAAACCCAGAGCTGTCAGCATAATCACAGGTGTAAGATCGGAATTTTCACGCAATTTCCGGCAAAACTCCAGGCCGTTTACTTTGGGCATGATGATGTCGGTAATGATAAGATCAAATTTTCCTTTTGTGGCAAGATTGTAAGCTGTTTCTCCATCGTGAGCCAGCTGCACCGTATAACCTTTTTCCTCAAGTCCCTTTTTCAAAGTGGCGGCTGTTTTCAGTTCATCCTCCACAACAAGCAGTTTAGTCATTTTTCAGGAATAAAGTGTAAAGTTACTGGATAAGCGGCCAACATAATTAGAATCGGATTAAATTTTTATGCGCTGTCATTCCCTCATTGATTGGTTAATTTTACTCTGTTAAACTGTGTGAATAGTTAATATTTCTTATTTTTACTATTCACGCCAAAATAAAAGACAATGAAAAATTATTCATTTTTAATCCGGTTTCTGTTTTTTTTATCATGTGGTCCGTTTTTATCTCATGCACAGGTAACTGTACAGACATTTACATACACAGGCTCCCTTCAGACATTTACAGTTCCGGCCTGCGTTTCAACCATTACTATTGAAGCACGCGGGGCGCAGGGAGGAAGCGTTTATGCCAGCGGATCCTACAGCGGAGGA
>CAZFCR010000486.1:868-2863 GCA_964517305.1 uncultured Akkermansia sp. | reverse complement strand
CGTGTTCGCAGGGCCTGAACCCGGATCACCGAAGTTCCAGTTGTAGCTGCTCACGCTGCCGCTGAGTGCGGTGGTGGTAACCGTAAAAATAGCGTTCTGGCAGGATGAAGGCACGCTGAAATTGATCACCGGTTGCGGGTAAATGGTCACGGCGTGGAAAGCTGTATCCGCGCAACCCATGTTGGACATACCAATCAGCATGATGGTGTAACTGCCGGTACTGGGGAATGTAAACGAAGGACTGGCAACAGTACTCGAACCTGCGCCGCCAAAATTCCAGCTGTAGCTGATGCTTCCGGCCGCGATGCCTGAATTGTTGGTAAAGGTATAGGCCGGGCTACAGGCGTTTGCCGAATAAGTGGCAAAAGCCACTGTCGGTGTTGGAGAAATAATAAAAGCGTTGGTGACCGTAGACACACAACCGTGGTTACTGGTGGCGGTGAATGAAACTGTATAGGTGCCAGGGTTTGCATAAATGTGAACCGGATTCTGCACGTTGGAACTGCCGCCGTCGCCAAAGTTCCAGTTAAAGGCTACCAGGCTCCCGGAAGCAATGGCCGTGGAAGTAGCAGGCGTAAAAGATGTGCCGTTCACATCACACAAAGGCGCAGCGGAAAAACTTAGTAAGGGCGGAGGAAAAATGCCGAGCGTCTGGGTCAGACTGGCCGGACATCCCATATTGCTCAGGGCATTCAGCGTGATGGTGTAGTTGCCGTTGGCTGTATACGTTGTAGCGGGGTTGACAAGGTTAGAACTGCCTCCATTTCCTAAATTCCAGGTATACGAAGCGATGGTGCCTGGTGCAGTAATAATCGAGGTGTTGGTAAACTGCACGACAGTATTCACACAACTGGAGGGTGGACTGAAACTCAACTGTGGAAAAGGGTGAATGGTAATGACCTGGATAACGGAGTCGAGACAGGTTCGGTTTGACATCGCCCTGAACTTGACGGAATAGGTGCCCGGCCCGGGAAAGGTATGGACTGGATTCTGCAGGGAAGACGTTGTATTGTCTCCGAAAGTCCAGTTATAGGCAGTGATGCTGCCGGTTGAAATGGATGATGTGCTGGCAAAACTGTATTGCAGGCTACAGGCATTGGTGGTGCTTGGGGTAAATGAAAGCACCGGTTTGGCAAGCAGGTTCAGCGTGTGTGTAAAACTTGGACCGGGACATCCGGGAATAAGTACCGTGGTACAGGTGTAGGTGCCCGCCTGCGTAACATTGATACACTGGTTGGGATTGTTGACGACCCCAGGCCCATTCCAGTTGTATGTGAGAAATCCAATCGGGGCGCACATTTGTTTCGGTACGCCGGGACAGGTGGTATCACTCACTGCCGTTGCAAAATTGGTACACAAACCATCAACATAAGCATAACCAAAATGTCCGCCCAGTGAACAGTCGTAGGTTGTAAAACGCAGGGTTACATTCTGTCCGATGAGAGGCGTTAAATCCATAACAACGCTGGTCCAGGGTTTATAACGCACCGCTGATCCGTTGGCAGTGAGGTTGGATGTAAAGTAACCCGGATTATTGGCACCCGCTGCAACTGTGTATTGTGTACACACAATGGGTACACCAAGTGTATCCAGCAGCATGATCTCAAAATAAGGTTGTTCCGAGATGATGTGTCCGGCGTCATTCAAGACCACGGCATAGCGGTAAGTAAAATTGGCATTCGCCTGTGTAACAAAAAAGGTTTGCTGTAAACGGTCGGCCTGCCCATTTACCCCATTGTTACCAATGCGAACAGAAAAATTTCCACCAGGGAAAACAACAGGGAATCCGCCATAAGGATCAACACCGAGTCCGGTCATAATGGTTTGCTGGCCATTTGGATTGGGACAGCAGCCGGTAATATTAAAGCCGGGATGAAAACCGCAGCTGCGTTGCCAGCCGCTAAGGTTACCATCTTCAAAACCAATATTGGTGCAGGGGCCGGCAAAAATATTGTTATTGTTGCCTAGTCTGCCGTTATTAGCACCTGATGCTTC
>CAZFCR010000486.1:0-858 GCA_964517305.1 uncultured Akkermansia sp. | reverse complement strand
TATTTCACCCTCATAAGGATCCGCACGGTGTTCTTCCAGATAAGCGCGTTTGTGCGCTGCAATAAATTCCTCACGGTCTGCGCCGTGGTAGTGCTTTTTGTCAGCAACCCCGTTCCAGTATGAATAATTGAAGTTAAAGGTGTCTGAAACAGCTTTAAAGGTTCGTTTCTGCCCAAAAAAATGTCCGGATGCAAAAAAACACAGTGAAACGATCAGGTAAATTTTTGTCTTCATGTGTGACCTTGTCCTATAATTTGTGCAAATAATTGAATATGACTGCCTTGAGAGAAAAATGTGGGTTCGGCTGTCTTTTCTGAATGAATTCTACGCATAGGTATAGAAAAGGTTTTCAGCATTTTTGAGTATTCGACGAAGCGGTTATTTTGGGTTACCAGTTTCATTTAAACAAGCGTGAATTAAACTGCACGTTATTTGCGCCGCAAATATACTGCAACAAGGTTAATATCCTGTTGTGCCGACGTTAAATACCTGTTTTTTTTTGATGGTTTCAGAGTTGAGCGATCAAACTGGCAGCCTTTTTACCTACCCATGATCCGATGGCAATACCCATGCCGCCCATGCGCACCGCTGCTACGGTTCTTTGACCAACAGAGCGGATGATCGGTTTTTTTTCTTTTCCCACACCCATGATGCCGGTCCACCTTTGCTCTATTTCAAATTTTGTGTCCGGCAAAATCCTTTCGCGGAGATACAGATCCAGTTGCTGCTGGATCCGTGCGTTCAAATGGCGATCAGTGGTTCGTTCGGTTTTAAAATCGAGGTTTCTTCCGCCTCCGAAAAGAACGCGGTTATTGATGTTCCTGACACCTACTGGGTCAACAACTATTTCTATTTTGA
>CAZFCR010000485.1:0-2872 GCA_964517305.1 uncultured Akkermansia sp. | reverse complement strand
CATGCAGAAAGATTACGCGGCCGAATTTACAGAGTTCCTTTCAGACAAAAGGTTTCCGGCTTTGAGTGAGGAAAACAGGGCCCTTTTATTTGTGAATGGCGGCGCCATCGGAACCAACAGCATCATAGCGCCTTATAAAAAATTCTACGCGCAGTACAAGGATAGTTTTTATCTGCAGTTGTGCATTTTAAAAGGCCTGGCCCTTTTGCAAACCAGTGAATCGTATGCCGCCTTCAACGAACTGCTTTTGGCGGAAACACCTCTGGCAGGCGATGAAAAAACCATCAGCGATGTGTTTAATGTACTTTATGATTCAGTGTCGCTCTGCCGATCATTTTTTCCGGGATTCCTTTCTCTGACGCGCTACGAGGAATACCGCAATCCGGTGTATTCGCTTCTGGCACAGTTGGTAAATGATGAACTGCTGCCTTCTGCTAAATATGCAGGCGGGATAAAACAGCTTGTATCCGATGCAGATCTGGCGCTTAAACGTTTTAACGCGGGTTCAAGAACGGGACAATCTGAAAAATCTGCGGCCGACAAAGCAGCCAGTGATCTTGAAATGGCCATTCGTTCAAGTCTCGAAGGCATGGCTGTTGCCAATATGAAGCCTGAAGACCGGGCAGACGATCAGAACAACAAACATCACCTCGTTAATTATGCAACTGTTCTCGCTCCCTTTTATAAAACCGATCAGAAGGTCCGCGACTTTATGCAAAAATTGTCGATGATCAGGTCGCCTGAGATCACAATGCCCGTTGCCATTTTACTTCTTAAACAAAAAATTATACTCAATGATACTTTATTGACCCACTTCGCGGGAAATAAATTCACACGGGTTTATTTTTATACAATTCTGAAAAAAGAAGGTCTTGAAAAATATTTTGATAAACGTTATCTCAGCCAGGAAAGTTTTATTTCGGCTGTGCTCAGCAGTCAGCGCCGTCTGAACAATCTTTACAGTTATGATGAGAAAAACGCTGAACAGGATAGTATTGTGTTACTGAAAAAAATAAAAGCTTCCAATAAGTTCCAGAAAGGCGACTTGTATGTTTACCGGAATGTAAGTGAGGGCAAATCTGATAAACAGTGGAGCGCGGTTTTTGTTGCCGATAGCCCTGAGCAGCCTGCTACGCAAATGGAAGTAATCACCTCGGGTTATTTTCCAGACCAGGATAAAACAGAAACAGAGAACGTGAACGAACTGCTCGAATATTTTACACTTTCGTACAGAAAACGGGCACTGGCCAACCAGGGCAACTATGAGTAAATAAACATTTATAACTACCTTTACAGACTATGAATTTTAAAAATGATGCAGAAGCCATTGAAGGTTTCGGTTCTAAATACAGGCAGTTAAATGCAGAGATCGGCCGCGTGATTGTGGGTCAGGAAGACACCATCAAAAACGTACTTATCTCCATTTTCAGCAAAGGTCACTGTTTGCTGGTAGGTGTACCGGGTCTCGCCAAAACACTTCTGGTGAACACCATCTCTGATGCGCTGGGCCTTACTTTTAACCGTATTCAGTTTACGCCCGATCTGATGCCAAGCGATATCATTGGCAGTGAGATCCTTGATGAACAAAGGAATTTTAAATTCATCAAAGGTCCGCTTTTTTCGAACATCATTCTTGCCGATGAGATCAACCGTACGCCGCCCAAAACACAGGCAGCTTTGCTTGAAGCCATGCAGGAAAGACAGGTCACTGCAGCCGGCACTAAATACAAACTCGATGATCCATTTTTTGTGCTCGCCACGCAGAATCCTATTGAGCAGGAAGGAACCTATCCTTTACCGGAGGCCCAGCTCGATCGTTTTATGTTTAATGTGTGGCTCGATTATCCGAAGTTTGCAGAAGAACTTCAGGTAGTAAAACTCACCACTACCAACAACAAAGTTACTTTGAACAAGGTGCTGAACGGAGAAGAAATTATTTATTTCCAGGATCTGATCAGGAAAATACCGGTTGCTGATAACGTGATCGAATATGCCGTGAAACTCGTGAACAAAACACGTCTCAACAGTGAATTCAGCGCCGACATCACCAAAAAATACCTGCAATGGGGAGCGGGGCCAAGGGCCTCACAATACCTGATCATTGGTGCAAAATGCCACGCTGCCATTAACGGCAAATTCAGTCCCGACATTGAAGATGTAAAAGCCATAGCGGTGCCCATTCTTCGGCACAGGCTGGTACTCAATTACAAAGCCGAGGCAGAAGGGGTTTCGGTAGAAGAAATCATTAAACAACTGATGTAAAATGGATATCAAGGACCTACTCGATGAAGATGCTTTCGATCCGGAAAAACTCTTTAACGAAAAAGAATACAGTACACTGATCATTAAACGCGATGGTTTCAGTAAAAAAGAAAACAGCTCTGCGGATCTGATCGAAGGCCTTCTTGACAAAGAACGTACCAGAGAAGAGTGTGAAGAGATCTTTCTGAAATTAAAAGAGAACAACGCGCAGGAAATGCTGGTGAACGCCATCCGCAGTGCCGGAAGGGCCGAAGAAAAAGCCATCCTGGCCGCAGCCTGCTGGGAGAGTGGTCTCGATTTCAGCGCACATTATTTATTTTTTGTTGAACTGGCCACCTCTGATCATTTCCGTCTTGCTATGGAAGCCATTACCGTAGTAGAAAACTGCGAAGGAACCATTGATGAAGCCACTTTAAAACAGGCGCTCAACATGGCGGAGAAAAGCAGCAGTAAAAATCAATCTTTAACCGAAGACCTGATAGCCATTATCAGGGACCGAATTAAATAAGAACAGTATGAGCGATAAAAGTTTAAAAAGCTGGATCGGGGTGTCTCCTGATTCTGATTTTTCAATTCATAACATCCCGTTTGGGATCTATACCGATAAACT
>CAZFCR010000484.1:0-2887 GCA_964517305.1 uncultured Akkermansia sp. | reverse complement strand
CATAAATACAAATTTAATATTATTCAAGAATATCCGTCGGGGAAACGCAAAACGAAAAATTTAAATGGCAAATGCTAATTTTATTCCAGTATCAGCTTACACACTCTGGTTTGACTTGTGCTTAAAGCTTGAACAGAATAGATGCCTTTTGGTAGATTGTCAAGATTGATTGTCGTTTCTCCGGTTATATTTTTTATTTCTGTAACAATTGAGCCAAGAATGTCGCTAATTCTGATGTCGTAAAGTTCGGCTCCCTTTATTCTTATTTGATCTCTCGCCGGATTAGGGTAGAAGGTGAAATTCTCAACTTCTTCAAACTTTATTAGGCCTACAGTTGAATTTAATTTCAGCACAAAACCATCATGATATCCCTGCGGCATTGAAGTCAGAGAATAGGTTCCAAGGGGACCAGTCCCGAATGTCGCGGAGCTGCTGAAGGATCCTCCAATATGAATGGAGCCCCAAGGGTCAAACGAAACAGATGTAGCGAAATCCTGATTGTTGCCACCGATCCGGCGCACATTGAGAAATTCGCCATTAGAATTAAGCTCTAGAAAAAATGCGTTTACTCCTCCCTGACTGGTTATCGAAAACGTGTTGGGTCCAGGATCAAAATCAGCGGTTTCCTGGAAAGCACCGGCAATACCGATCGCGCCAGTGTTGTTTACTGCCATACTGTATACCCAGTCGCCGTCGGTGCCCCCAAAGTTTTTGAGCCATAAACGGACTCCGTTTTTATCAATTTTTTGCACGTAACTGTCTGCGCCACCATTGGTAGTAAAGGTCTGGGTTAAGGGACCGGGGTCAAAGTCGGTTGAGGCGTTAAAGTTTCCCGCACAATATACATTGCCTTCATTATCCGCGCAGATGGCGTTGGCACCGGGCGCCTGCGACCATATCAAGTTGCCTGCAGAATTAAACTTAGAGATACCGGTGATGTTATTTGTGTAAAGAAATCCATCGGAATCAATGCAGATATCAGATTTGCCTTCAGGAAATTGTTTGCCTCCAAACATAATTGGCTTAAACGAACTCAGGAAATTTCCGGCCGGATCAAATTTGATTACAGCAGCCTCTTTGTATCCAAAACTAAGGGAATATGTTGCTGACCCAGGATCGACGTCAACCGTGTCGAGGTGAAAACGACCGAGAACATATATGTTGCCATCAGGATCCAACGCCACCTGGTCTGCTCCATCCCAATTATCTCCTCCTATAGTTTTAGCCCAAACGAATTCACCGTTTTCGTTGAGTTTTAACAAAAACACATCAAAGCCCGAATTTTTCGCCGTAAGGTTATTCACGCCGGGCCCTGGATCAAAATCCACTGTGTAAGCGAATATACCTGTAACGTAGATATTTCCCCCATCGTCTACAACTATGCCTTCTCCGGAATCGGTAGCCTGAGCGCCAAAAGTGGCCGCCCATTGAAAGTTGCCCGAGGCATCCAGCTTTGCAACAACGGCATCAGTTGAATTGGACAATGTGAAAGTCCCAGGTCCCGGATCAAGATCAGTACTTCCATCAAATCTGCCCGTTACATAGACATTCCCTTTTTTATCTATGAAAATATCGTTGATAAATTCATCACCTGGCCCTTGAAAAGCTTTCAACCAATTGATTTCCTGAGCTGAGAATCCAGCGTAAATAAATATAAAAACGCTTAAAAACGCCTTGTGCCGATAATTACATTTCATTCGATAACATTTTTTGACCGTCACACAGATTCGACCCCGTACTCCTAACTTCGTACTTCCGACTTCGTCCTTCGTCCTTCCAACTTCGTACTTCCGACTTCGTCCTTCGTCCTTCGTACTTATACGAGTTTTTTCTCCACAAGGTATTCCGCAATCTGCACGGCATTGGTAGCAGCGCCTTTCCTCAGGTTGTCAGATACCACCCATAAGTTCATGGTTTTTTCCTGCGTTTCGTCGCGCCTGATGCGTCCAACAAAAACCTCGTCCCTGTTGTGGGCATTCATCGGCATCGGATAGATCTGGTTGGCATTGTCATTCTCAACAATTACGCCCGGCGCTTTCGCCAGCAGGGCAATAGCTTCATTCAGATCAAATTCTTTTTCAAATTCAATGTTCAGACTTTCACTGTGCCCGCCCATTACCGGAATACGGACTGCAGTAGCCGTCACGCGGATACTGTCGTCGCCCATGATCTTTTTGGTTTCGTTCACCATCTTCATTTCTTCCTTGGTGTAACCGTTGTCCATAAACACATCTATCTGCGGCAGGGCATTCATGTCTATCTTGTACTTATAGGCCATCTCTTCGCTCGAACCGTTCTGTCTTTCGTTCATCAGCTGGTTAACAGCTTTCACACCTGTACCGGTTACGCTCTGATAAGTTGAGACCACAACACGCTTAACGCCGTATTTTTCGTGAAGGGGTTTCAGTACCATTACCATTTGTATGGTAGAACAATTGGGATTGGCAATGATCTTGTCGGTTTTTGATAAAACGCGCGCATTGACTTCCGGCACTACCAGTTTTTTATCTTCAGCCATGCGCCAGGCCGAAGAGTTATCGATCACCGTAATGCCCTGTTCAGCAAATCTGGGTGCCCATTCCAGCGAAGTGGATCCGCCTGCGGAGAACAAAGCAATTGCTGGTTTTGCATCGATGGCTTGTTGCATGGAATGTACTTTGTATTTTTTTCCTTTGAACGTAATTTCTTTGCCAACCGATCTTTCGGATGCAACAGGGATCAGTTCAGTTATAGGAAAATTTCTTTCAGAAAGTACTTCGAGCATTTTGGTGCCTACCAGTCCGGTGGCGCCTACAACAGCTATCTTCATATTAGTTTAAAATAATTCGCGCAAAAGTAAGGGTAAAAAGCCAAAGCAAAAGATCATTCAGCAGTTTTTTTCCGCCTC
>CAZFCR010000483.1:0-2891 GCA_964517305.1 uncultured Akkermansia sp. | reverse complement strand
GTATTGACAACAATCAGAACAACATCATTGATGAACCCAATGAAACATTTCTGATGAACAGGGTGACTTATTACAACAATAATCTGTCCTCATTTCCGCCAGCCACCACCAACCCGAATGGCGGAATGCATTATTACAATTATATGTCGGGATTCTGGAAAGACAATTCGCCATTTACATCTGGCGGCAACGCTTATGGCGGCCTGACGCCCACAGCGAGAGTGTACCCCGGTGATCCCGAAAACAATACTGGCTGGACAGAAAACACCGCAGGCAACACGCCAGGCGACCGTCGGTTTATTCTTACCAGCGGACCTTTTAATTTTCCCGCAAAAAGTAAGATTGAATGGTCTTATGCAATTGTATTCAGCAGGGACACCACCCAGCCGGGAAACACCATTTCGCAATTCTCATCCATCGTGCAACGCGATGTGCGCAATGTAAAATATTATGAGGCAACACACGCCGCACCGCAGTGCCATCCAATGGTGCTGGCGCCGGTAGGAATCACCAAAAATGAAAACAGCCTGAATCCAATCATTTACCCTAACCCTGCAAAAGATGTTCTGACTGTTGATCTGAATGAAAATGCCAGTATTGCAGTTATCACTGTTTTTGATGTAACTGGAAAAAAATTAAAAAGTGTAACAATCCGTAATGTATCCCGTACTCAACTCGACCTCAGTGACCTTGAGAAAGGCCTTTATCTGATTGAAATCAGGAGCGGAGAAAAAAGTAAAATAACAAAAATTATTAAAGACTAAAGCGTTAAGCGTTCTCTTCGCCAGACCTTAGCCCAGGTGCAGGCAATTCGGAATCTGACGCGTTAAACAAAATACGATGTATCCCAACAAAACAGAATCCAATATTATTGCATTAATAAATAACCTGATGGCGGAGATACCCGGCGGAAAAATTAATTTGCGTGACGATCGCACGAAAACAAAGTGGGAAGCTGACATCGCACCTTTTTTGATGTCAAAGTTCCAGGTAACCCAGGCTGTGTATTTCGGACTCACCAGGGAAAATCCCAGTTTTTTCAAGGGAGACAATAGGCCTGTTGAAACGGTTACCTGGAAAGAAGCCATTGTTTTTTGCAACCTCCTATCCGCTGAAGCCGGACTCGAACCGTGTTACACCCTCAGTGAAACAAACGACGACATCAGTTATGATCACCATAAAAAAGGTTTCCGTTTGCCAACAGAAGCTGAGTGGGAGTTTGCCTGCAAAGCTGGAACAACAGGAATCAGGTACGGTGAATTAGATACCATTGCCTGGTATAAAAACAATGCCGGTAATACAACTCACGATGTGGGAGAAAAAAATCCGAATGCCTGGGGACTCTGCGATATGCTTGGCAATGTGTGGGAATGGTGTTCAGACATTTATGACGCCGAAGTTTACGGATCCTACCGGGTTCTCAGAGGCGGAGGATTCTGCGATGAAGAAAGGAGCGTGATGGCAACCAACCGAAGAAGAAGTCACCCTTTAAAATTCAAAATCGAAGACCTCGGCTTCCGGGTTGCGAGATCGAGATAAAATTTTTGTCGGATCAATGCAATAAATCTTGCTGTTTTTTTGCGTTGCATCTGCCATGCTACCTACTGAAATAAAAACTACCTTCAGTTAGAAAAATATTTTCTACTTTAGAAGCCGTTATATTTTTTTACCCCAAAAAAGACGGCACCATGGAACTGAATAAAAAAAAACCGCTCTCATCTAAAATCCGCACATTTTTAATTTTATCGCTGACGTTAAACCTGATTCTGATCTCCCTGCTTTGTTTTTCGCTTATCAGGCACGATAAAATTGCTGCGCTGAAATCAAAAATATCTTTGCCCGGCAGCTCAGAAAGGCAGGATGATTACAAAAAATCTCCCTGGTATTATAAAAACAGCCGGCATTGGAAAGAAACAAAATCTCTTTACGAAGTAATGCCCAACGACAGCAATGAAATTATCTTTATCGGAAACAGCTTAACCTTTGGTTGCGAATGGTCTGAATTGTTTGCCAACCCCCGGATTAAAAACAGGGGAATTGGCGGCGACAATACAGAAGGAGTGCTCGCACGGCTCTCCGAGATCTGCGAATCCACTCCTGAAAAAGTTTTTATTAACCTCGGCACCAATGATCTCGCCTTCAGAAGAAACACATCAGAAATACTGACAACTTATTCGGCCATTCTTGATCAGCTCAAGACATCCTCACCCAATACAAAAATTTATGTCCAAAGTGTCCTGCCTACCAACAACGACCCTGAGCGTAACAATGATTCAATTATTGCTTTGAACAAAAAGCTTGAAACACTGGCCGCGATGAAATCAGCGAACTACATCCATCTTTACGATCACTTTCTGGATGAAGTAGGTAATTTAAACGCGCAGTTCTCCTTCGACGGACTGCACCTGAAAGGCGAAGGTTATCTGTTATGGAAAAAGCTGATTGAAAAATATGTAAATGAGCGATGACAGAATTCGAAAAATACATTCAGAATTATTTCGGAGTCAGCGCTGCCGACCTGGCCACTATCAGCGCCTTCTTTAAACCCGTTTCAATTAACAAAGGTGATTTTTTTCTGAAATCGGGCCGCCGCTCAGACAAACTCGGTTTTGTTCAATCAGGCATCATCCGTGAATTTGCCGTGCTTCAGGATCAGGAGGTCACCAAATGGATTTCGACCACAGGTTATTTTGTTGTGGATCTCAACAGTTTTCTTTTCGATCAGCCAGCCCGCTGGAATCTTCAGGCGCTCACAGACTGTGAACTGCATGTAATAGACCTTGCCAACTACAAAAAAATTTCGGAGGCAGTGCCCGGATGGACCGAACTGGAAAAACTCTTCATCGCCCGGTGTTTCAGTATTCTTGAAGACCGTGTGGTTCAACACCTAT
>CAZFCR010000482.1:0-2891 GCA_964517305.1 uncultured Akkermansia sp. | reverse complement strand
CCGTTTTCCAGAATTCACTTTACGCGTTGTTTATGAGCAAGCCCGACGGAACCATCATCGAGGCCAACCAGGCAGCCTGTGACATGCTCGGTTATTCAGAAGCCGAACTGCGGGAACTCGGCCGCCATGGTATTATTGATCATTCAGATCCGGGTGTAGATGATAAATTACAGGAACGTAGAAAAACGGGAAGGACAAGGGGTGAATTAACCTGCATCAGGAAAAATGGTGAACGCGTCCCGGTCGAATTTTCTTCAGTGATCTTTGAAATAGGTAATGGTGAGGAGCGTTCCTGCACGGTAATGGTGGATATTTCCGAACGCAAAAAAAATGAGCGTGAAATGAATTTGCTCATCAACAATACCGAAGAGTCTTTTATTCTGTTGAACAAAGATCTGGTGATCACTGGATTTAACCGTCAGTTTAAAAAACTGTACTGGGATTATTTTAATGTAGAGGTAGAAACCGGCGACCCCATACTTAAATATGCTCAGCCTGAGAGAAGGATTCTTGCAGAGGAGCTTTACCAGCGTGTACTATCCGGAAGTTCAGAAGCATCCGAAATTACCATTCCCACGCCTTCTCAGGGAAAAAAAGTGATCAGCCTAAAATACGCACCTGCCCGCGACGAACATGGTGAGATTGTAGGCGCGTTTGTAACCGCCGCTGATGTAACAGAACAACGCGAGCGGGAACACCTTAACAGGGAACTTTTACTCTCTAACGTGGCTGCCCGGAAATTATTTCAGAATGTACTGGACAGTATCTCCGACGGATTTGTAGCGCTCGACAAGGACTGGCATTATACCTACGTGAATGAGCGGGGAGCTGCGCTGCTCAACAACCACAAGCCGGAAGACCTTATAGGTAAACACATCTGGACCGTGTTTCCGGAAGGTTTAACCCAGCCCTTTTACCTTCAGTACGATAAGGTAATGAAAGAAAGAGCTGCCCTGACTTATCTTGAGCACTACGAACCCTGGGACAGATATTTTGAAAACAGGATCTATCCGGCCGATGATGGCGGCATTACCATATTTTTTACTGACGTAAGCGAACGGATAAAAACCACCGAACAGGTGAGGCAGACTCAGAAAGTACTGAAACGCATCTGGGATTCATCGCTGGATGTGATCTGTACGTTTAATGATAAAGGTGAGTTTATAGAAGTGAGCTCCGCCGCGTTAAATGTCTGGGGTTATACCGAAGAGGAACTCAAAGGCAAACGATACATTGACTTTGTTTGCGAAGACGACAGGGAACTTACCAACAGGGTTGCGGCGGAGATCATGTCCGGAAACGACAAAACGGATTTTCAGAACCGTTATCACCGCAAGAATGGAACCGTGGCGTATATGCTCTGGTCGGCGCACTGGGATGAAGAAGAACGGATCATGTATTGCATCGCAAAAGACGTCAGCGAAAAAAGAAAAACCGAAGAACAGATCCTGATTAGCGAACAAAGGTTCAAAACGCTCGTACAGGATGGTTCCGACCTGATTGGTATATTGGATACCGAAGGTAATTACATGTACGTAAGTCCGAGTTCGTACGGTGTGTTAGGTATTGCTCCGGAGGAATTTGTCGGAAAAAGCGCGTTTTCATTTATTCATCCCGATGACTTGGAGAGGGTGATTACTTCTTTTTCGATGCTGGGAAGTGATAAAAGAATTCAGCTCGCGCCTTTCAGATTTAAACACAAGGATGGTTCATGGCGCTGGATTGAAACAACTGTCACCAACATGACAGATGATCCCGCGATCGGAGGTATCATTTCTAATTCAAGAGACATCACGTCCAGGATCAGAAATGAAGAGATCCTTAAAAAATCGGAAGAGAAATACCGCTACCTGTTTGCAAATAACCCGGCGCCGATGTTCATCTGGGATTTTGAGACCCGCAACATTGTTGATTGTAATGAGGAGGCTTTGATCAAATATGGATATACCCGTGATGAGTTTCTCCGGTTAAGTATCCGTGATATCCGGCCCCCGGAAGATGTGCCGCTCATTGATGCGGCAACGGTGTCAAAAGAAGTATATGGTGAGGTGCACCGCAAAGTGTGGCGGCACCAGACTAAATCGGGCCGCATCATGTTTGTTGAGATAACAGGCCACACCATTGAATACGATGGCCGCAACATGGTGATTGTTCAGGTGAATGAAGTAACAGATAAATTAAAAGCGGAGCAGGAACTGTTGATCAGCAACGACCGGTACAACTATGTTACCAAAGCTACTTCTGATGCCATTTGGGATTGGGACATCAAAAGCGGCGCGTTGTATTGGGGAGAAGGCTTCAAAACCCTGTTCGGTTATGAGTCCAACGAAATGGAAGCCCATATCAGCGATTGGTCTGGCCGGATTCACAAGGATGATCTGGAGCGTATAACCACGGATATCGATGCTTTGATTAAAGGGACAAAAGAAAAGTGGGAGGATGAATACCGTTACCGGAAAGCTGATGGTTCGTATGCTTTTGTAATTGACCGCGGTTTTGTGATCAGGAATGCAGGCGGCGAGGCAATAAGGATGGTTGGAGCCATACAGGACATCAGCCGCAGAAAAAAAGAAGAACAACAACTCAGGCTGCTCGAATCGGTAGTAACCAATACAACCGATGCCATTGTAATCACAGAGGCAGCGGAGCTTCATGAACCCGGGCCCCGCATCGTGTACGTAAACGATGCTTTCACTCAGATGTCAGTGTATGCGTTTTGCGAAGTAATAGGCCGTTCGCAGGGGTTTTTACAAGGCCAGGCTTCAGACTGTGTGGAATTGAAAAAAATGTCAGAATCACTTCAGAAAGGAGAAGCCTGTGAACTAACCCTTGTGAATTATAAAAAAAACGGGGAAGAATTCTGTGTTCTCAGTTTCCAGGATAAAAGCGGA
>CAZFCR010000481.1:2619-2896 GCA_964517305.1 uncultured Akkermansia sp. | reverse complement strand
AAAATGGAAAAGATACTTGTTTCTGTATTTTAATGGGATAGCCATGTCGGTTCGTGAGACGCTAAATGGACATGGAATAAGCACCAATATCCAGCGGTAGCGGGTGAGTTTTAATATATGCGAATTTAATAAATGCACTATGATTTTCCAAGGAATAGGTGGGTATTATCCTTTACCTCAGAGTTTGACTTTTTTCAAGCAGTAGCCTCTTATTGCACTAAGGAAAAGGCAGTTTTTAGCGAAAAGCCAACAAGTGAACTGAACTAAAAAGGCGCGC
>CAZFCR010000481.1:0-2609 GCA_964517305.1 uncultured Akkermansia sp. | reverse complement strand
CTAACATGCTGTAACTTACAAGCCAATTACATAGGAAATGGTTGGAATAAAAAAACCCCACCAGCACGTAGCCGTGGGGTTTTAATTCCAGAATAAAGCACTTTTTAGAAGTGGGGCAGTTTTTTATTCTTCAACAACTTTCTTAGTTAATCTATTGTCTCCGTTTGTGAGGGTAACAATATAAAGCCCCTTGCATTTTATCTCAAATTTAACGCTTGGTTCGGCGGCAAAATCTACCTGCCTGCTCTCAATCATTCTACCCATCAGATCATAAACATTCATATTATATCTGCCTTTTGCGTCCTTAGTTTCAAGGGTGAAAGCCCCGCTACTTGGATTAGGATAAACCGACATTTCAAGTCCATTCTGGATGCCGTTTTTTGCTACGTTAAGTGGTATTTTGAAGTCCGGGCAATCATTAACGAACAACATGGTGCAGAAGGATCGGTCATCGCGGTTGCGGTAGTAACCATCATGGGGCTATACATAAACTCAACTGAATTAAATGACCCGTAATGGTAGGTAGGATTGTTACCACCAAAATGATCCCAATAGTTAGTAGGTTCTGCCGAAGTCAAGTTATAGAATTTATTTTCCGCACTTAACGTAGTATTTCCTTGATCTGCTATCCCACGTTCGCGCATTTTTTCTTTTTTTTCAGTAAAAATGGCTTAGTTAATATGACGATTGAAGAGGTTAAGGACGCTGTAAATGAAGGACTTAATATTTCAAAAGAAAATAAGGCTGTAGACGCATATTCTTTAGAAAACCTATTGCATTTTACAGATGAAAATCCAGATGTAGAGGAAGTTAAACGTCTGGTTAAGGAATCGCATATCGCAGTATTGACAGAACGATACGTAATGGAAACTGAAATTCTAATTAATTGCCCGCGAGGTTCAGATGAGTATGCCCTTGCTGCGCTGTTTGAAAAACACAAATTCATGGAAGATCTATTTCCCTATATAAATGTTGAGAAACTATTTTGGGGAGTCCTCTTGGCGCCGAATAAGCAGCTCTTCAATTTTACTGAGCAGCTAATCAAAAGATATAAAGTTTCTAATATTGGAGAGTTTTTGCATAAGGATAAAATTGCCTTACGGCTGTTATACGACAAGCTGGAGACGCATCTGGAAAGCGGTTTGCACAGGCAGCCGAGAGGTTTTTTGTTGCAGGCTTTATTATACACTTTAAAGGACGTATGCGACCGTTTAGAGAATACAAAAAATGATTTATGATTAACCGTCCCTGGAGTATGTTAAAATGGGCTTAATTTTGTCGAGGATATTTTCCTAACGGCGTAATTCTAATAATAAGTAATTTAGTAGTCGTCTTTCAGGCAGACGAAAGCCGCCGACTCTTACTATACTGTGATATAACCTGGTAAGCATGGAAAAGGACCCCGAAATAATTAAAATGATCTTCGAGGAGAATTATGAAGTATTAAATGAAGAGCAGGTTATCTATTTTAATAACCAAATTAAAAACGGTTCATTAAACAACGTTATTGTTGGTCTTGAAAATCATTGTTTTGGTCTCATTTTAAAAGATGATAAACAAGACGAAAACTATATTCTGTTTTATTGTGGCGACCATAGTAGGCTCGAAGCGCATCTGTTACATACGTCTATTCATCATACGGACAGAGATTCTCTGACTTTTTTCTTTGCGGACTATTTAGCCGTTTTGTTTCCTGAGTTGGATACGCTTGATAATTTTAATACTTTCCAAACACATTTACGTAGTTGTTGTGAAATGCTCAGCTATGTGACTATTGACCCTTATGAATTTAGAAGAAAATACGGTGACGAAAATCCACTTTTTTTAGGTCGCGATAAAAAGGGCGTTGTTAAGGTACCACGTTTTGAAAAAGCAACTTTTTATAAAGACTTTTTTGGGACGAAGGAAGTAAGGGAACTGAAAGACGGTGAGAAGTACGTGTATTTAATGATTAACAAACGGAACAATCATTTCAAAATAGGTAGGAGTAAGAGTCTCTATCATCGAGAAAAGACACTTCAATCACAAGAACCTGAAATAGAGCTGGTTACTTTCTGGTGCTGTCCTGGTTTTATAGAAAGAGTTCTCCATAGGCAGTACAGTCCAAAACGAAAACGTGGGGAGTGGTTCGACTTAACAATGAACGATTTAAGAGGAATTAAAGCTCAAATGCAGAATTATAACTAATCTGATCAGACAAAAAACCGAGTTCCTATCGTTAGGTAAATTGTCGTGTTTCAGACAACCTTTTACTGAACTATTACTTTTTGGCTAAAACGCTATGGAAATTGGTAAGGCAAACAAATTAGAGCCCCTTGGTTTTGATCTCTAATCAACCCTGCAGATAGGCGCCTTGTTACAACCGGTGTTAAATCGTTTGCCCTAGTTTAATGTTGAATTACAATTGAAAACCAGAGAAATGAAGCGTATCTTTGTTTCGAGGATTTAAAATGGAGGGACACTAGAAAGAGAAATTACATATTAGCGTTTAGTATAATTCTTGCTACGGAAAACTGGAAAATTGCTTTGGCAAATAGGAATGAACTCAAATGCTCACGTCAAGGCGTGGGCTTTAGTTTATTCTGTTTGCCGGGTATTCCAGTACCTCC
>CAZFCR010000480.1:0-2897 GCA_964517305.1 uncultured Akkermansia sp. | reverse complement strand
CATTCAGAGTTTTCCCCGCTTCAAGCACGTAATTTTTTCCAATGGTCTCGTAAGGATTGGGGTGGCGGACATCCAGCTCCATTTCGTAAGTTGCCGTGTGGCCTCCACCACTCGCGTGAATCTTTATTCTGGCAATGCCGGCATTGTCTTTTACACGCAGATCAAAAAGCGCGAGGCTTTCGTCATTACGCCCTACGTTAACTGTTCTGACATTTGATCCCACTGCCTGCACCGGTCCGCTCAACTCGATCCGCAATTCCGTTTTACCGATATTTTTTTCACCGCCAAAAACAGAAACGGGCAGTTTTACTTCCTCACCCACGCTTAACACACGGGGCAAAGTACCCAGGATCATCAGCGGTGCCTTTACCGGTGTTGTTTTTTCAGCGGTTCCATAAGCACCTTTGTTTCCGGCGATGACCATGGTACGAACAGAGCCCACATACATCGGCATTTTAAACGCAATGTTTTTTTTCTCGCCTTTACCAAGCTGGTAAGGACCAAAAAAACGCACCATGGGTTTAAAACGGTTGGCTTTGGCGGCGTCGTTGTTGATCTCGGAACCATCGCCCCCAATGCTGAGTACCCGTTCAAGATCAGCGCCGAAAGCCCCGATCACCTGATCAAATACATCCCAGGTTTTTACACCCAGTGCTTCCTTCGCGTAAAAGGTCTGATGAGGGTCAGGCGTTTTAAAGCGTGTAAGATCAAGTAAACCCTCGTCAACCACCGCCAGTGTAAATGCCATTTCACGGCCCGACTCTTCTCCCACCGTAATATTTACCGTTTTCTCAGGTTCCAGTACATCGGGCATTTTAATTGTTGGTTTCAAATGCGTAGCGGCGTCATCTACCGTAACAGGCACCACGCCGTACAATCTGATGGGCAGATCATTAGTGCGCGAATGCGGCTGAATCAAAGAAACGTGAACATAAACATTAGGCGCCATCTGCGGCGTTATCTTAAACTTAAAACTGGAATTGCCTCCTTCTGTCTCCAGCCAGTGAGCCTCCAGCACACGACTGCCATTCTCTATCGTGATGAGTGCTCTGCCATTCTGAGGCGTTGGAAAAAACACAGTTGCTTCTTCGCCACTCGCATAATTGGTTTTATTGGTAGAAAAATTAAGCATGTTGGCCACGATCTTTGAATCGCCGTTGTTCCCGCCCCTGTCCATCCAGTTGGCCCAGTCAAAATAAGTGACCACTGAACTCGCGTGACCGCCATCAAGATCAATGACCCGGATCAGGTAACGACCCCAGTTATTATCCGCGATCCTTACTTTTACACTTGCCTTCCCGTTGTTGCTTGAAATATTTTGAACCTGAACAGGTTTGTGGTATTCATCGTTGGCGTAATTGGCCAGTTCGCCACGGTACTGGTCCCACCACCAGCGCCACTCCAGCTTGTACAATTCAAACTTAAGATTGGAACGCGATACCGGTTTGCCGCTTGCATCCACGGTAGCGATCTCAATGGTCTGATCTCTTTCCGTATAAAGAATCCCGCTGTTCTTTTCACCAGAAGGGAGTTTTATGCCGGCATAAATTTTATAAGGCGAATACAACATGTTGTACCTGTCTACACTGAAAGAACCGCCTGGCTCAAACACCATGGTGTTGAAGGCTGCCTTCAACATGCCCGGCGCGTTTTCTTTGATCTCAATTTTAAGAGGGATGTTGACCTTCCCTGTCTCATCGGTCTTTCCGTCGAACAATGACAATTGTTGCGCTTCAAAAGTCAATGTGTTGTCGTCGAATACATAATCTTTAAATTTTGAAAATTCTGTTTTCACCGCTGATAAAGCCACGCTCATTTTAACCGGCAATTCTTTGGCCGTTGCACCAGTGAGCCAGGCTGTCTGCAGCTGAATGACCTGATCAGGAGAGGGGTATAACACTTTTTCATCGGGCATTGCCAGTTTTATCTTTAAACGGTTGGGCATGATGCTTTCGATGCGAACACTTTTATTGAACTTTACCGGACCCACTTTTACTTCCGCAGTCCACATGCCTGTTGGCGCATTAAGATCTGTTGAAACAGAAAAATTATAAAACCCTTTTTGTTCCTGAGTAGAGGTAAAACGTTTGTAAACCTGCCCCTGTGGATTAAACAAGGTAAACGATACCGGATGGCCGGCCGGCAAGGTATTCAGTTTATCTTCGAGAATAAAATTCAGAAACAAAGTATCACCCGGACGCCATACACCACGCTCGCCGTAGATAAAACCTTTGACGCCCTTTTTGATAGCCGCTCCCGAAACATCGTAGAGGCTCAGCGGCAGCACCGCACCTTCATCAAGGCGCATGTAAGCAAACTGTTTATCTTTTTTAGCAACAATAAACGACGGCATGCGAACAGGACTCACAAACACCTGCCCCTGCCCATCCGTATTTTCTTTCTGAATGAGCTGTTTCTGATAATCGTAAAACTCAATGTCAACACCCTGCATTGGTTTTGCTGAAACGAGGTCGCTGGTAACAACAAAAAAGCTGCCATCGTTTCCTTTTTTAATTGTAAGACCGATGTCTGAAGCCAGGATGTTTTTAGTAACGCTTCTCGAAGAACGCGCGTAATAAGAAGATTTGCAGGGATCGTCGCGATCACGCCAGTTGTATTCCTCCTGATCACCATACTCCTCGTAATCATCATACTCGTTGTAATAATTAAAATAAGATACTTCCTCTTCTTCCGTCTGTACTTCTTCCATTTCCAGTTCTTTACTCAGATCATTTCCAAGACAAGGGAAAGCCGAATAGGATTTTTTAAAAGAGAGCGTAACGCGATAAATAGCGCCGCGCTCTGCTTCAAACAAAGTACTCATGTCGAGCGAGAATTTTTTCCATGTATTCAGGTCAGCAGGCGAGTTGAGTCCGAGTGGAATGCGTTTGCGGATG
>CAZFCR010000479.1:0-2900 GCA_964517305.1 uncultured Akkermansia sp. | reverse complement strand
TCCGTCAAAGATGAATCACAATTCACCCACACAGCAGATCCTCGAACAACTGTCGCGCACCGAAAACCTGCGCGAATACCTTGTGCTTGTTTACGGCCGCATCAGCCAGGAAATGATCATTTCAGCCATCTCGCTTACCGAGCACAAACTGAAACTCGAAAATTTTCACCAGGCTGCCATTACCCGAACCAAGATCATTTCAGCAGAGTTGCTGCAGAACATGCTTAAACACCAGATCTTCAACGAAAAATGTCTGCCTTATTTTATTCTCGGTTTTACAGATAAAAGTCTCCGCATCATAACCGGCAACCTGCTTTTAAAAACTACCTGCGATACGCTCACCCACCGCATTGATAAATATAAACGCATTGGAAAAGATCAGTTGCGCAGTTATTACATCGAAACTTTCCGCAACACCGAACTATCGCCGGAGGGCAATGCGGGACTCGGCATTCTTGACATCGTATTCAGGGCCGGTCAGCAGGTCAACTACCGCATCACACCTTTTAACGACGAAATCTGTGCCATGGAACTCAACATCATGATCCATAACAAAGTAACCGCCAGGCAACCGCAACAATCATGAACAAAACCGTAATCGAAGCCGGCCACAATACACCTGAAGTGATCTTTGATCCGGAGAACAAAAAAATATCCATCAGCGGCATCTGCACGCCCGAAAATCCGCGCATGTATTTTAAGCAGATCTTTATGCTCATGGATGAATACCTGAAAGAAAATAAAAATCTTTCATTCAACATCCATCTCAATTATTACAACTCCGGATCTACCAAGTGTTTGCTCCACCTGTTCATGAAAATCGCTGTTGACCCGGTGATCAAAGCAGGAAGCGAAGTTAACTGGATCATCGACGAAGGCGACCTGGAGCTGAAAGAATCCGGTCAGTTGTTTGAAGAGATCACCAATCTTAAATTTAATTATGTTCCCGCCAAAGATTGATGATGACTTAGCCAATAAAAAATTGCAGACGATCACATTTAAAAAGAATAAAGCCGGACAATCTGCCCGGCTTTTGTCTATCCCCTCTCTTCCTTTCCAGATCGGATATTAAATTTTTACCTGATTACCACGCGCTGTGAGATCACCTCTCCATTCACATTCACCATACAGAAATAAACACCAGGCATCACGCCATCCAGTTTTACCTGGGTAGTACCGCTGATCATTGATTCCTGAATGGTTTCCCCGAATGAATTTTTAATTACCAGAACAGCTGAAGATGGAGTACCTGAAACATTAACACTGAACTCGCCATTGTTAGGGTTAGGATAAACATTGAGCGACAGGGCGTTCATTTCTTTATTAAAAACTGCTATTGGAGAATAAGCAAATGTTGAATCGTGATCAACCTGCTTTAGGCGATAATAATTAAGTCCTGCATCAGGTGAAACATCCGCTGAAGTGTAAGAGAGGTTGATTCTGCTGTTACCATTTTTACCCTGCGAAGGAATGGTGGCAATGGCTACAAATTCAGAATTGTTATTCATTTTTTCTAAAACAAAGAATGCGTTGTTCTTTTCAGTCGCTGTGGTCCAGCTCACACAAATCTGTCCGCCACAAGCTTCTGCTGCAAAAGAGATCAACTCTACCGGCATTACACGGCCGCAATCAGGCGCATTGGCAGGCAAACAAACCGGGCCCGACAGATTGCCATAACTGCTGCTCCAATAAACGGTACCACAAATTTCGATGGTGTTTGAATTTCCACCGCCATCTGAAGTGATGGTAGCGCCACCCATAACATAAATATCTGAACCACATGGCAGACTGAGCTTTTTACCCGCAATAAAATGCAGACGACCCTGAACTAGAATCACCATGCGTGAACCACAGTTGTAATTCTGTTGGTTGGCTACGGTGATCTGGTGACCCGCACGAATTACAATTGAATCATTACAGGTTGGTACCGCGTTACCAGACCAGCTTGCCGCGTTGTCCCAGTTTCCGTTACCGGTTGAAATACGTGTGGCCGAAAAAATTAAGGCGGGGATCAAAAAGAATATAGCGAGTAGAGCGTTTTTCATGCTAGTACTATATCTAAACTGGTGCCAAAACATTAAAACAATGATTGTCAAACATTTAACAAAATATATAAATCCTTTAATTTCCATTAAATGGAATAATATGGTTAAAACTGGAAGAACCCGGTCCTAAAAAACTGATCTAAATCATGGAAATTTTCCCTTTTTTGGAAGCAAGACGCAATATTAATCTGTAAATTAGAGAATGAGTTTGAAAATTTTTCTCGTGGAAGACGACCGCTGGTTTGGCGAGTTGCTTAAACGTCACCTCTCTTTAAATCCTGATTACCAGGTTTCATTGTTCAGCACTTCCAAAGATTGTCTCGATAACCTGCACCTGCGGCCTGACATAGTTTGCATTGATTTTGGTTTGCCCGACATGCCGGGCGACCGTTTACTGAAGGAGATACACCTGGTTAACCGGGCCATCCCGGTGATCGTGATCAGCGGACAGGAAGATGTGTCGGTAGCCGTTAATTTTTTAAAGGCAGGCGCCGTGGATTACATCATCAAAGATGAAAGCACCAAAGAACTGCTCTGGAACTCCATACTGAAAGTGCGCGAGAATCTTGCTTTAAAACAAGAGGTGGAATCTCTGAAAGAAAAACTCGAAGAAAAACACAGTTTCGAAAAAAGCATCATTGGTAACAGCGACGCCATCAAAAAAACATTTGTTCTGCTCGAAAAGGCCATCCGCTCCAACATCAATGTGTCTATCACCGGCGAAACCGGCACGGGGAAAGAGGTGTACGCCAAGGCGGTACATTACAACAGCGAAAGAAAAAAGGCGCCTTTTGTAGCGGTTAACATGGCGGCCATTCCTGCCGAACTGATGGAAAGTGAATTGTTTGGTTATGA
>CAZFCR010000478.1:0-2926 GCA_964517305.1 uncultured Akkermansia sp. | reverse complement strand
CATTTCTGCCACAATTGAAACAAATCATTTTTCGGATGCAATTGATAGCGAGCTTATAATTGAAATTCTTAAGGGACTGACATCAGAAGAGTCACAGGAGGAAAGCAATCTTCAAGGACATGAGATTGATAATCTCCTTGATAAATTAGAGGAAAGAGGAAACGTTGACCGACAAACGATGATAAATCTTGAAGCGCAATTCATACCTATTTTAGCATCATATGGGTCAACCAGAAAGCCAAAGCTATTGCACGAGGAACTAGCGACTAACCCTGAATTTTTTGTGGAGGCTCTAATCCTTGCATATCTCCCTAAAGACCGTTCTCTATTAGAGAATGAGCGTGCAGGCCTCACAGAAGAACAAATACAAAATCGGGGCAGACGCGGATTTGAACTCTTAAATTCAATGGAGCGGATACCTGGAACCCAAAACGATGGTACAATAGATACAGAATTCTTAAAAAGATGGTTATTTGAAGTACGTCAACTCGCCGAAAAGCATTCACGGCTCGAAGTAGCGGATATGAAAATTGGTCAAATCCTAGCCCATTTTCCTGTTATCAATGGTGAGTGGTCATCGGAGCCTCTCTCAATATTGGAAACTTTGGACTCTGAGAGCATGATGAGGAATTTCTCTGCTGAATTATACAACATGCGAGGGTCATCATCGCGACGACCCTTCGATGGTGGCAATATCGAGCGGGGACATGCAAGTTACTTCAAAGGACTTTCGGAAAAGTACCGAAACACTTTTCCCTCGGTTGCTAAGACATTTTCCAAACTTGCTCAATCATACGAATCTGACGCAAAAAGAATGGATGAGGAGGCCCAGAGGGATAAATTGGATTTTTTCTAAATGTAGTTTTGCAAATACCAAGCTCTCTAACGACTGCTCATTTTCTGTGCAACCGGTCGACATACTCTTGCCGAAGATTCCCGCGCTCATCAACCCACTCCTGTAAACAGTAGTAATTCAGAGCGCTAAACTCCCAACCCGCCAATTTTACTGCCTTTATGAGCTGCCATTTGTGTGAATAGCAATGAATCTGCGTCATTAGATTTGTTTTTTTTACTCGGCCATACTTTTCCATGTATAAATGATACAGGTCATCCAATAACATAGGTACTTCGCCTTCAAAAAGCGTTAGTAAGCGTTCGCGCCATGTGTTTGCACCCAGTCTTTTCGGACTAGAAACTTCCTTTGGCGCAGGAATCTCTTTCCGAGTAAAAGGCATTATAATTTCTTTCTCTATGCTAGCTTCTTTCGGCTGAGATTTGGTATTTTGCTCATAGGAAGGGGCGTTTAAGTCTTCTTCAAAACATTCGACCATTCTTCGCAGTGAATCTATTTGTTTATTCTGGTGCTTTAAACCCGTAATTAATATTTCGCGCAGACGTGCAGGAGGTATCTCCTTAATTAAACGCTTTATAATATAGGTCGGTAGTTTTTTGAAGTCCTTCACCCTTATTTTTTGCGTATCTTTAATAAGATGTTTTTGCGCTTTTTCTATCATTTTTTAGAGATAATAAGGAGTCAGGAAATGGAGTCTGGAAATACACGAAAACGCAACGAAATGCAAGGAAATGCATTTTGTAAGATACTAACTGACTGATATTTAGGATTGTCGGAGTGAGTTCGAATCCAGCTCGGGCAACCATCCTGGACTGAGGAAGAAAAATCTCCTCAGTCCTTTTTTTTGTCCTCTTGTTTCCCGCGCCAATCGTGACAAGCCGCGATAGAGCCTTGGGAAAGGCATTGGTTCGAAAACTTTTTTCTTCAAAAATTAATTTTTCCGGAAAAATCGAACCAATTATTTTGTGCTTGATCTCCAGATCACTCGACTGGTAAGCCTCCCCGAGGTTTTTAAGCATGAAAAGTCCATCTTCCAAATAACTATCAAAGCGAACATCCGTTATGGCTGTTTCACTCATATTTCTTTGCAATTTTTCTATCTCTGGTTGAAGTCTATTCTTGATCTCTTTGTAATCTGAAGCGTCCAGTTTACCATCAAGCATGAGATTCTGCGCTCTATCAATTCGCTCCTGGACTTTTTCAATTTCCTTTTTAATGTTCTGTAATTGCTGACTCCTATCCTGCCCGTTACCCAGGAAGGCTTTTTTCATAGTTGACAGGTAGAAATCCATAACTCCCGGCAGTGGAGCTAATTTAGAAAGACCATTTACGAAAGTGCTATTCATATACTCAGCTTTAACTCTTTCCTTACATCCTTTGATGCAGTGGTAATAAAAATAGCGACCGCCATTTCCCCGCGATGCACTGCCGCTTAAATGTTCGCCACAACGTTTGCAAATAAGATGTCCGCGAAGTGGGAGTTCCGCTTTCTTTTTATTCTTCTGGCAAACAGTCCGCTTCCTGCCGTCGAGAATGTCCTGTACTTTATGATAGAGCTCTTCGGAAATAATAGGTTCGTGAAGACCTTGTGAAATAAATACTGGTTCGTCTTTGTATGCAGGGATAAAGATCTTTCCGGTATACACTGGATTGCGGATGATGAACCACATGTTGTTCTTACTGGTTTTAAAGCCCTTCTTCTTTGCCATTCTCCAAACCTCCACTACGTTGTGAATACCCATTGACAATTCTTCAAAGATCCATTTAATCAATGGTGCATCATTTGTAGGAACAATAACTTTATTTCCCTTTTCATCCCGCGCATTCCTGTAGCCCTTTGGAGCCTGAGTCATCCAGCGCCCTTCCTTTTTCGCTCTCCGCATTCCTGCAATTACATTCAATGCCCGACGATCATTTTCCACTTCAGGTGCGGCCAGGTAAACGGCTAACATAATTTTGTTCTCCGGAACAGTAAGATCAAGAGGTTGTTCCATTGCTTGGGGTTCGATGCCCAACTTCTTCAAGGTGTTGATCATCATGGCCCAGTTCGGCGTCGACACTCCGGCCGAGCTG
>CAZFCR010000477.1:0-2938 GCA_964517305.1 uncultured Akkermansia sp. | reverse complement strand
TTGATTTAAATGCAAATGGCGCGGTGAATTATTCCTGGAATAATAACATGAACGGAGCAACGATTACTGTGAGTCCTTTTTCAACAACCAATTACACCGTAACGGGAACCGATCAGTTTGGCTGTAAAAACACGGGCACGGTACAAGTGCGTGTTCAAACGTGTGTGGGTATTGATGAAAATGTTGCAGGTAAAACCCTGAGTATTTATCCGAATCCGAACAATGGTGAGTTTACCATTGAAACAGAGTCGGCGATTCACCTGGTGCTTGTTAACGAACTCGGACAACTGATCAGAAACTTCGAATTAAATGACCAGAACCAGTTCAGGGCCAGTGTAAAAGACCTTGCCAAGGGTATCTATTTTATCAGTGGTCAGAATGCAGAGCAAAAGGTTCACCAGAAGATCGTGGTGAGTCACTAAGTAATAAAACTACTATTAAAAAAGCCCTTCATTAACGGAGGGCTTTTTTAATTCAGTTCTGTAAAGGTAATCTCTATCAATATCAACGACCCAGTACATCTATCAGTTCCTGCAGCGAAGGATTAAGACGTGTGTTGTGTTTTACAGCATTTTTAAAAGCCGTAAAAATGATTTCTTTATTCACGATGCCTACCATGTCGAGGTGGCGGCCCGCCTTCAATGCCAGAACAGCCTGGTAACCCATCATGCTGGCGTTGACCCTCTCCATGCAGGTAGGATTTCCTCCTCTTTGTACATGGCCCAGGATGCTCACACGGATGTCAAATTCCGGTGAATTTTTTTTGATCATCTCCGCTACTTTAAATGCACCACCGCTCTGGTCGCCTTCTGCAACCACCACAATTTTGCTCGCTTTTGTTTTCCGCCAGCTTTTTATTTTGTCGAGAAGATGTTGTGTATCGCTGGTAAGTTCCGGAACCAATAAAGCTTCCGCGCCTCCTGCAATAGAAGAGCGCAGCGCAATCAAACCCGCGTCGCGGCCCATCACTTCCACCACAAAAATTCTGTCGTGGCTTTCTGCTGTATCGCGGATCTTATCAATGAGCTGAACAACGGTATTCACTGCTGTATCATATCCGATTGTAAAATCGGTGCCCACCAGGTCGTTATCGATGGTGCCGGGACAGCCAATGATTTTAACCGCGCTGTGTTCACTCAGTTCGCAGGCGCCTTTAAAACTGCCATCGCCACCAATTACCACTAAACCATCGATTCCGTTTTGTTGCAGATTTTTTGACGCCTGCAACAATCCTTCCGGTTTCATGAACCTGGCGCTCCTGGCGGTTTTCAGTATTGTTCCTCCCTTGTGTATGATGTTTGAAACACTTTCCGGCAAGAGTTCGGTGACTTCGTTGTCAATAATTCCTTCGTAACCTCTCATAAATCCAAACGTGCGGATGTTATGAAAAGCAGCGGTGCGCACAACAGCCCTGATACAGGCGTTCATGCCGGGTGAATCGCCACCCGAAGTAATAACAGCAATTTTTTTCATGATTTTTAAAATTACGAAATATAATCTCCGCGGTAATAAAAGTGAAAACACAATGTCGCCAACAATGTGTAATTTTGAAAAATGGGAAGGATACTGGCGATAGATTACGGAAGCAAACGTGTGGGCCTGGCGGTTACCGATCCCCTCCGGATCATTGCTTCGGGCCTTACGGCCATTCACAGCAAGGATCTGATTGTTTTCCTTGAGAATTATTTTAAAAAAGAGGTGGTGGATGTGATCGTGGTGGGTGAACCCAAAACCATGATGAACCAGAAAAGTGACAGCGCGCGTTTTATCGATCCTTTTGTGAAACACCTTCAGAATAAATTTCCTGATAAAAAGATTGAACGTTACGACGAACGTTTTACAAGTACCATGGCTCACCAGACCATGCTGTCGGGAGGCTTGAAAAAAAAGGACAGGCGCGACAAGGAGAAAGTGGATGTGATCAGCGCCATCATTATTCTCCAGGATTATCTGCAGTTTTCGCAGTAGGGTTGCTGCGGTCTTTATCAGTATTTATTATTTTTAAGCCGTGAACATTTTTATAGCCACCATAAAAGACAACAAGGCTTTCCTTACGGAAGAAGAAAGCTGGCACTGCGCCAAGGTGCTCCGGAAAAAAGCCGGCGATCCGGTCAGTGTGATCGATGGTGAAGGCAATTTTTATTCCGGCACACTTCAGCTGGTGTCTGAAAAAAGTTGTGTGGCGGGCATCACAGAAGGTCCGGTTAAACAGCCCTCGAAAAACCATTACCTGCACCTGGCCATTGCTCCTACCAAACAGATTGACCGGATTGAATGGATGCTTGAAAAGGCAGTGGAGATAGGGATTGATGAAGTTTCGTTTCTTAACTGCAAAAATTCTGAACGTGTGGTGATCAAGGAACCGCGTATCCGGAAAATAGTGGAGAGCGCGGTGAAACAAAGTCTGCAGGCGCGTTTGCCCAAAGTGAACGGACTGGTGAATTTTGATAAAATATTAAATGTGCCCTGTGATCAGAAATTGATTGCGCATTGCGGCGGGGGAGAAAAAAAAGACATCAGCGAAATTAAATTTTCAGGATTAAAAACGCTTGTGGTGGTTGGCCCTGAGGGTGACTTCAGTGAAACCGAAGTGAAGGCAGCGGGCTCGGCAGGATTTTCGCAGCTAAGTCTTGGAGATACCCGCTTAAGGACAGAAACCGCCGGTTTGTACATTTGCCAGGCGGTTTCGTTATTGTCAAAGACCGGCGGCCGGTCAGAGCAGTGAAATAATTTCTTCGCTCATCGGATCCGTTTTGCTTCCGAAAAATTTAATCACCTTTCCATTTTCATCAATCAGGTATTTGCAGAAATTCCAGCCCGGTGCTTCATCGGTAACGCCGTTTTCTTTTTTATTGCTCAGCCATTGGTAAAGCGGGTGCATGTCTTTTCCTTTTACCGAAATTTTTTCCATCATCTGAAAAATCACGCCATAATTGCG
>CAZFCR010000476.1:0-2941 GCA_964517305.1 uncultured Akkermansia sp. | reverse complement strand
CCCCTTTCCCCTTTTTAATCACTTACACCCATTTACAATCGGTAAACCGCATTTACAAACGTTTGTAAGCACTTATTCTCCCTGCCAAAACTCTGATTTTGTTCTTTTTTTTCTGGGTGCGTGTGTGATGCTAAATTAGAAATATTCTAGCACAAACGGCACTTTAACCTGTAAAAATCGCTCATATATCAGAAATAATCGTGGGGGCAACGCCACGTTCTAAAACCCTATTTTCTTTAATCCTGAAAAAAACGCCTCTACCCGCTCCTGGCGCTGAATGCAGCTTGTTCTGACCGGTTTTTTCGCGTTGATTATTCGTCATGGGTCTACCGCTGAAGTACAGTAACAGCAAGGCATAAGGGTATATATTCTAGGTATATTATAATGATACTCTACAAATACCCTGACTATAATTTATGTCAAATTATTTGGAGAATTAGAAAAATTTTGTATCTTTACTGTATGGGACGACAATTAGGTAATATCAAAATCACGGGAACCTTCGATGGTTTATCCTTTTACAATCATAAAATCTATGGACCTCTTGTCCGCGGAAAAACAGGACCTCCCCCGAAAGACGTCAAAACCTCGCCCAGATACGAAAATACCCGCCGGCATTATACAGATTTCGGTGGGGTGTCACGCAACAACGCCCTGTTACGCAGAGGCCTGGGCAAACTCATTAAAAAAGAAACCACCGTCGTGAGCCGCCTGCAGTCTGTGTTGTGGGAGGTACTCGAATGCGATTCAAAAAACGAGTGGGGAAAACGCTCCCTGGCTAAAGCATTGTCGGCTCCTGCCGGGAAACAATTGATGGAAGGTTACGAGATCAACACCCATCATGCTTTTATGGATCAGCTCAAGGTTCAGATGAAAGACGGACAGATAAAGGTCAGCTGGTCCAAAAAAACGCCCCAGCCTAAAACAAGCCTTCATCTTGCTATTACGGTAGCTACACTTGGAATTGATTTTTCGGGAAGAACATTTGAATTAAAACAAAGCCCTGTCAATTTCACCAGCAGATCCGCCTCCCCTGCACGTCTCTCAATTCCGGAACCTGTGCTCAAAGATAAGTGGCCGCTTAAATTCCTGGTGATTCAGGTTAAAAAAGCACACAAGCTGAAAAATGAGGTGCTTGTGAAAGACAATGCTGAATGTTCACTCAGGATTTTAAAAGTGATGGACAAATCCGCCAAAAGTTCAGCCAAAGCCTGATACGAAGAAAGGAGGTTTTATTCTCCCTTCATCTGCGCCATAAAAAACCTTATCACAGCAAGGTTCATCTCTGAAGTGGTCCAGTGGCCAACCTTTTCATAGGTAATGAATGTTGCCTTGATCGTTGGCCTGTTGATAATGTTGCTGGCAGGCCAGGTACCTTTTTTGCACGGTAGCCCCGATGTTGGTATTGATAATTTTCCTTTCTTCCTCGTTGTAAGCATCATCAAACTGAACAGCGTCATTGTCGTCCAGCTCCCCCATATAAATAAATTGCGGGATTGCCTTGTATTGATTAAGATCAAACTTCACACCTGACAATTGTTTCAGGTCATGGGTACCAAGGGGATAATTGAGCGGAATGTCATTGACCTGGTCCTGTGGCAGCATCAGTTCTCCGTTAAATCCGCCAATGGCCAGCGCCTTAATTTTACCAGGATGAACCAACGAAAACCGGTTGGTAAAACTGCCCGAGGCTGAGAAACCATTCATAAAAAAACGGTCTTCCACTTTGATGTTCAGCCGCTCTAAAACTTTTCTTGAATCTGCGATCATGCTAAGCAACTGCAAATCCAGACGTTTCAGCTCCGGTGTTTTTTCGAGCATCACATCTCTGTCAAGCGCATGCGTATAGGTATAAGGCTGTGAAGCCGGCCTTGGAAAAACAGGCACAAGCAAAGGTATTTTCAGCTGCGTGGAAATGTTATTGCCCACAGAACTCACCGACGCGAGGTCGATGGCGTATCTCTTATGCAATTCCATGGTGTCTGAGATCTTCCCTGTATTATTGGGCTCCACAAGCAATACAGTTTTTGTATGCAGACGGGTTCCTTTTGGGATAAACAGAATATAATCATTAAAAAATCCTTTCGCCGGATTTTTTTCGATCACGATCAAACTGTCTTTGCCGAAAAATTCTTCTGGTGTTTGTTGTGAAACAACAATCTGCCCGCTAAGGAAAAATGTCAGAACCGATAAAATGGTAGAATAATAAGACTTCAATTTCATGGATGTTTTTTGTTTTACCCAACAAAATTACGCATTCAGATTTGGATCCTGGCTGTGCGATTTTTCGGGTTTATCTTTTCAGAAAGATCACAAAACTTAAGCGAAACTATCTATTCGCTTATCGATTAACAAAGTAGAAGAATTATCTCTCTACGCTAAGCCTCAGATGCCCGCCGAGCCCTTCACTGATAATCCTCATCAGCGTAGAAAGTCTGATGTCGCTGGCATTGTTCTCAATACGGGATATATATGTTTTTGTAGTGCCGCATTTTTCAGCAAGTTCTTCCTGTGTCAGGCCTTGTTTTTTCCTTAATTCCTGAAGCATCACGCCAAGTTTAAATGCTTCAAACCCCTCCTCGTACTCCTCCCTCTTTTTTGCACCGCGTTGGCCGTACTGGCTGTCCAGATGATCTTCAAACGCCGTCAGGTGTTTTTTATTTTTTGCCTTTTTCATTAAAATACTGTTTTTTTAATTTTTCCGCCTTTTCAATCTCGTTCACCGGTGTCTTTTGTGTTTTCTTTTGAAATCCATTTACAAGAATAATTAAAGATCCTTCATCAAAAAAACTAAACACTCTGAAAATATCAGAACCCACTTCCACTCTTATTTCATAGAGTCCTGTAGTACCCGCCATATGCTGAAAGAACTTTACCGGTACGCGATCAACAGTCGAAATAAGTTGCATGGTCCAGTTCAGTTTCTTCTTAACCTCAGGTC
>CAZFCR010000475.1:0-2954 GCA_964517305.1 uncultured Akkermansia sp. | reverse complement strand
GGCAAACCCTGCAAGGTCTTCGTTAGCCCGTGTGCAGGGACCTGGCAGGGTTGCGCATGGCTGGTTAACGGAGACGTGAAATGCTAAATCCCTGCGTCATCGCGAAGGCTGACCTGTGTAGCCGAAGCCTGAAGCGATCTGGGCTTAGGAATTGTTAGCATACGTTAAGAACAGATTGCTTCGGCCAGCGGCCTTCATTTATCTGAGAAAATTACGGAAAACCATAAAAAAAGGCAGACTGCACAAACAACCTGCCTTTTAAATAAATATGTATAATTATTAAGCCTGGAACAAAGGATACTTCTCCATCATCGTATTCACCTTCTTTTTGATCTTAGCGAGTTCTTTTGAATTCTCTCTGTGTTTCAGAACATTGTCGATGAGTTCCACCACCTTCAGACATTCTTTTTCTTTTAAACCGCGGGTGGTGATGGCAGGTGAGCCGATGCGGATCCCTGAAGTAACAAAGGCCGATTTATCATCAAAAGGCACCATGTTTTTATTAACGGTAATGTTCACCTGCTCTAAAGCTGCCAGGGCTTCTTTCCCTGTGAGGTTTTTATTGCGCAGGTCGATCAGGAACATGTGATTGTCGGTGCCTTTTGAAACGATGTTATAACCCAGGTCCACAAAACCTTTGGCCATGGCCTGGGCGTTTTTGATGAGCTGAACACAATACAACATATAATCATCGGTCAGTGCTTCTCCGTAAGCAACCGCTTTTGCTGCGATCACATGTTCGAGCGGCCCGCCCTGGATGCCCGGAAATACGGCCATATCGAGCACATTGCTCATCATCTTGGTTTCGCCTTTCGGTGTTTTTTCGCCAAAAGGGTTTTCAAAATCCTTGCCCATCATGATCATGCCGCCGCGCGGGCCCCGAAGTGTTTTGTGTGTGGTAGTTGTCACCACATGGCAATGTGGCAAAGGATCGTTCAAAATGCCTTTGGCGATCAATCCGCTTGGGTGTGAAATATCGGCCAGGAGAATCGCGCCAACCATGTCAGCGATCTTGCGCAGACGCACATAATCCCAGTCGCGGGAATAGGCGCTGGCGCCGCAGATCAGCATTTTTGGTTTTTCTTTTTTGGCGATGGCTTCTACGTTATCGTAATTGATGGTACCGGTTTCTTTGTCTACACCGTAAAAAGTAGGACGGTATAGTTTTCCCGAATAACTCACTGCGGCGCCGTGCGTGAGGTGACCGCCATGTGAAAGATCCAGACCGAGGATGGTATCGCCGGGTTTTAAACAGGCCAGCATCACTGCTGCATTGGCCTGTGCGCCGGAGTGCGGCTGTACGTTGACCCAGGCCGCGCCGTATAATTCTTTGGCACGGTCTATCGCGAGTTGTTCAACTTTGTCAACCACTTCGCAGCCGCCATAATATCTTTTAAACGGAAGGCCTTCGGCGTATTTATTGGTGAGCACGCTGCCCATGGCTTTCATGACCTGGTCGCTCACATAATTCTCGGAGGCTATTAATTCGATGCCGCTCGTCTGGCGGTGAAGTTCTTCTTTGATGAGCTTAAATACGGTTGTATCTTTTTTGATCATGGTTGTTGTGATTTTTGATAGAGATTTTCAGACGCCAATAAAAGTAAACAAATTATCGGACTTTGTGCAATGCCCATCAGCCAGCGACTGAGTGTATACTCGCTGTTTTGCAGGTCCTGCCTGATAAAATAGGCATACAGCATCGAGAGGGCCGACAAGAATATCAGCACGCCATAGCTGAAAAAAAACAAACGGATCAGGCCTTTGTGCGCGCTTATTTTTTTAATGGCCAGATAACCTGCCAGCAAAAAAAGACTGGTCCACAAAACGGTATAAGTGTATTTTGAATAATACAGGGTCGCGTAAGACTGGTTCAGGAAAATACGCATGATCTCCGGCACAGGGAGGTCGCTCGGCCGGTTGTAATACCTGATATAGAGGATGTTGTTAAGATGCACAAAAAAATACTCGCGGCAATAACCCAGAATGGCGAACACAAAAATGAAAAGGATGTACAGTTTATATTTTTTCTTTTTCATTCGCGGGAGCAGCAAAACGGTTGACCCAGAGCATCCAGAGGCCAAAAATAAAACCGTACACCATAAAGGTAAAGGTGTAGGTGTGATTAAAGTCGAGGGCGGCAGGGCTGTATTTGGCAATGAGGGCGAGGGCCACCACGCGCAGGATGTTGAGCAGGTGAATGGCCAGCATACCCAATAAAATGAACCACCATTTGTGTTTTTGACTGCCCGGATAAGCGATGATAAATACAGAAAAAAGTCCGAACAGGGTAATGGCGTTGCAGTTGGAGCCCACCCACACGCCGTTGGAGCCATCGATGCCGATCACCTGCATGTCGCGGTCCTGCAGCACTTTAAAAGTAGTGTAACCGAGGCCGTTTAATATCACATCCGCGGAATTGATGATGTGACCAATAAAAGCCTGGTCGTAAAACGTATAACGTTTCACTACAAACTGGTAGATCAGAAAAAAAATGAAATAAAGAACCCCGGCAAAGAGGATAAAACGGACAAAGGCGTTGTGTTTAAAGGCAGCCTTCATGAATTAAAGGAATCAGGAAATACCCTGGGATTTTTTGCGGGAATCGTATATTTTTTTGGCGCCATAAGCTGCGCCAGCCGCAATGAGGAAGGTGATGCCACCATCAACAGGCACACAGGGAGGGGGCCAGCACGATGGCGTGCCGGCAGGACCCGGAGGACCCGGTTGAGCGAGCAGCTCAAAACCGCTTAAGAAAATAGCTGAAAGGCTTAGTAGTAGTTTTCTCATTATAAGTTGATAAAGATACGAAATATCCCCGGATGCAACAATATGCCATTAAAACTTTATATTTGTTAACTATATTTCCCGTGTCGCACAAGCCTTCCAATAAAAAACAAGCCATTATTTCCCCTAAGGATTTTAACCTCATTATCAGGGTTTTAAAGGCCAACTGG
>CAZFCR010000474.1:0-2961 GCA_964517305.1 uncultured Akkermansia sp. | reverse complement strand
CTCCAATAACATCAACCATTTACATCCGACAATAATTAATTGCTCCCGTTTACAAACGTTTGTAAGCGGATGCAAGTATGCTACGGTATGTTTTCTGATTGGTTCTTCTTTTTCCGAGTGCGTTTGTTTGCTGCTAAAATAAAAATATTTTGACACAGGTGCCAGTTAAACCGGAAAATAAAGATCGGTGTTGTATTTACATAAGTTTAATCGTTTCCGACAGCCGGGTAGCAAGCGGATGGGAGCTTTCATTAGCAAGTAAGCCACCCTCAAAATACAATTATTGATGTCGGGTCATTGGCGCGCGGTTTTTATCTGCTGACCTTACATACGTAGTCGGACTCTGTGTGCAAAAAAATTCATGTTGAGTGATTGTTGGTTCCTTGCCAGGTAAAAATCAGGACTGATACGAAGGTTGATGGGTTTATTTTAATGCGGCACCAAATCGATTGACGCGCGTTTGAACAATTCTCTGTACTGCATATTATGCGGGTCGATCTCGGTGGCCTTTTTAAAATCAGCCAAAGCTTCTTTTGTCATGTGTTTTTCCATAAAAAACATACCGCGCATCAAATACAATTCCGCATTGCCAGGCTGCTCACCAATTATTCCACGCCATCTTTCAATTTCCAGTTTATTCCTGAGCGCTCTTTCAAAATTCTCATCTACCAACGGCCCGCAACATAACTTCAAAGTTTCAAGATCTTTCATCGCCAATTCGGGTTCGTTAAAAACGTCCAGTGCTATGCATCTCTGCATTAAAATCTTTTGTTTAAGACTGGGTTTGCTACATATAAGGGCTTTTCCATAGTCATCAATAGCCCTTGGTTTATTTCCCAGTGAAAAATATGCATTGGCGCGGTTAAAATAGGCCTGTCCATAATGTGGACTTATTTTCAGTGCAACGTTAAATGCTTCTATTGCACGCTCATAATCGCCCTGGCTGTCCAAGATCTGTCCCCGGCGCAAGTATAAGAAATATGATTCTGGGTCGCTCCTGATAGCGTCATCCAGAAATGAAAACTTATTTCTATAAACATCCATCCTTTTGTAGGTAAAAAACATCAAAATGATTGTGCCTGCGAACGCAAACTTAACCAGAGTTGGTCTGAGAACTATCCGGAGTTGGGAAAAAAACAGTATAACACCTATCATAGGTGTATAAAGACGATGTTCGTAGTATGCGCCATCGTTGTTCATCGCAATATAAATCACCGGCGGCATCAAAAACATTAAGAACATCAATATTCCCAAAAAAGCAGTGCGGCTGTCTTCCGGCCTGAATCGCCACCAGAGAAAATAAGCAAATGAAAGCGTTAAGCAACCTGGTAGCACCGATGAATATTTGAGAACCGGAGAAACGGACTGCTGAAAAGGAAAAATTACCTTACCAATATAAAGAAAATAAGCGGTTATAGCGTTGCCGAATACAGCTGCAAAACTACTCTTTGTAAATTCCTGAACGCTTACATAACTTGTCCAGATAAGATACCAGCCAAAAAGGAGAATTAACGACGACGCCAGGCTGCTTAACAGAAGGCGTTTATTCTCTTTCTCCCTTTGATATATAATTGCAAAATAAATGGCAGGGAAAACAATTGCGCTTTCCTTCGTAAGAAGGGCACAAAGGAAAAATAAAATGTGAAAAATAAAATACCTTGTCTTTTTCCTTTCAATATAGTTATTCAAATTTATAAGTGAGGCAATCATAAAAAAACAAAGCATTGAATCATTCCGCCCTGGAATCCAGGCAACGGCATGAAGCATAACAGGGTGTACGGCGAAGATGAGAGCTAAAAAAAAAGCAACCCGGTTTTTTAACTGGTACTGACGGAGCCACTCGAAAAGTAACAACGTGCAGCCCAGGTGCCATAATAAAGTATCGAGGTGATAAATTAATGGCTCCAGTTGTCCGATATGAAAATCAATTATGGTAGACACCACAAAAAATGGTCGGTAGTAAATCATCAATGCAGTCGACCCGGTGAATACTGCCTTTAAATTAGACCATCTTGATATAAACCAGGCATTAACCTCGATCAGACACTGCTCGTCTAAAGGAGAGAAACCAAATCCCAGACTCTTTATATACAATAGAAACGGAATCAAAATCAAGAAAAAGTATAGCCAAGGCTTTCTCTTAAAATAATGATCTTGTAAAAAAGTCATAGTTTGGGATTTTATTGTCAAAATAGAAATATTCAAATAAATTACAAACTTTTGCGGTCTCTTTACCGTGTATTATCAACGACGTTCAGAGTCATTAAGCTACCCGTTCCCTCACTGAAAACAGTCTTTCACCTGCAAATTCAAACAATTCACTCATTAGGCCCGTATTTTTTGTAACTGATTATCAATAACTTAATTATAAGCTATAAGTTATTTGAAATTTTGGCGTAACCCTTTGGGGTAATTTCGGTTATACATTTTTGTAAGGAGATTTTAAGCATTATGGCCATCAACCCCAGTTTCCATCATACCAGCGAACAGCTTAACGAAGAGTTGGGGATCATTGAGGCCGCGAAGCTTAATCCTGAACATTTTGCCCCGCTGTACAACAAGTATTACAAACAGATCTTTAACTACGTTCACCAGCGGCTCGACAGCAAAGACACGGCTTTCGACATTACGGGACAGGTGTTTTTAAAAGCGCTCACCAACCTGGGCAAATACCAGTTCAAAGGTGTGCCTTTTGCCAGCTGGCTCTACCGCATCGCACACAACGAAGTGATGCAGCTGTACCGCTCGCAGAAAGATAAAAGGGCGGTGAACGCGGATATCGGTGACCTGCGTTTTATCTGTGAAGAACACGATACTCCTTTCTTCGAAGAATACATCCCCGCGATCAAAAAACTGATCCTGGAACTGAGTCACGACGACCTGCAGATGGTGGAACTCCGCTTTTTTGAAAAACGGCCATTTAAAGAGATCGCTGAAATTCTAGACATCACCGAAGTAAAC
>CAZFCR010000473.1:0-2974 GCA_964517305.1 uncultured Akkermansia sp. | reverse complement strand
ACAAAGCTCGCCGTCTCAGACTAAATGCTCAAGATGTACTTGACCGGAGGGATACGAATTATCGAACTTTTTGGATGATTTTCAGCAAATTAAATTGTTAAGTAAGCCTAAGAGATTACAAATACAAAATAAAGTTTAATTATATAGTTGAGTATGGATTAGAGAGGGCGCCCGGCTTTAACCTTTAATCCGAATAATTGTACCGAATTTGAAGTTTCATCCCGTTGATTACTGAGTTTTGCCCAAACACTAAAACATGTAACCCAAAACAACTTTTGCATAAAATGGCGTGCCCGGAGTGAAGTGCAGTTCATCAACGCCAGTTGTTTCATTTCTCAATCTTGTATTCGTGGCAAATTGAGCTTCATTCCAATCTATGTCAAAAATGTTTTCAATGAAAAGACCAATTCTAAATTTTTCAATTTTATAATAAGATGTAAAATCAAAGACGTTATATCCTCTCGCTATTATGGTATTTGATTCATTGGCCGGTCTATCGTTCATATACCTGAAACGTAAGCCAAATTCAAAATTATTTTTATACTTAGCGGTTAATCCGCCTGCAGAAGTTAAAATGGGAGCTAAGGGGATGTGGAAATCTTCTATCTTTATAGTTCCAAACAAAGTATCAATGAATCTACCTTTAGATACGTTAATATCTGCATCAAAATATAACCAGGATAATAACTGAGCTCTTCCACTTAAATCTACACCAATCCTTCTGCTTGCACCCCGGTTTTCAGTAGTTCCATCGTCGCCAATATAAACAAGTTCATTGCTAATATCCATTCCCCATACGGCGGCTGAAATAACCGTTCTGTTATTAAGGTGTAATAATGCTCCCAATTCTGAACTTACCGCAATGGGAAGACGGTGTTGATTTTTATCCTGCACAGAAGATCGCGCATCGTTTGAATGATAACCACTCCCGGTATTAAAGAAGAATTGAATTCTGCTATTAACTGTGTAAATCAAATTAAGTTTAGGATTGAAGGAAGATTGATAATTGAAACCTGAGTAGTTTTGGCGTGTTGAATCGCCGGGAATAAGGTCTTCTACATCAAAAATTAAATAATCATAGCGCAAACCAACTTCTGCGCGGAACTGATCGTTAAAACGAAATACTTCATTAACAAAAACTGCGTTTGAACGCTGATGAATTAAAGAATTTGCATTTACCTTACGGCGTACTCTGTTCGGTGATTGCCATAGGTCATTTACAATATCATCAGCACGGAACGATGTTCCTAATGAAAACTTATTATTCATATTAAACAATTTATGGCTTATCGTGTATTTAGTATTTAAGCCTCGTACTATCCGGTTATCGTTTTGCTCAATCATATCTCCACGAAGAGAATCAGTTAAAAAAAAGGTGAAATTTGAAAACAATTTAAATCTGTATGAGATAATGTATGCCTGCGTTTCAAACTCGCCAGTTCCAAGTTTGGTAGTATAAGTCAGATTGTAATTATTTCTTTGAGTAGTACCGCCTTCATTTGGGTCAATACTACCGAAGCGTTTTATTAAGCCTGAACTCACGCCTCTTCCAGGTATCTGACCTGAGGCATTCCACGACGAACCAAAACCTGTTACGGAAAAATGTATTCTAGTATGATCATTTATGAAAATAGTCGTTTTGGAAAATAAATTAACTCGTTTAAAATCCTGACTTATATCAAAGAACCCCCTGTTATTGATTATATCAGCGGCAAAATAAGAAGATACTTTGCCGCTAGTTACAGGCACTTTTAATAGTGCAAGTCCTCTATTGCTCGTTACCGCTTTGGTTCTGGGAACTGAACCGTTTTCAAGTTGTATAAGATTGTTAGGTAGTGAATCGAAGGTTTTAAAACTCACGGCTGCTCCAGTAGCAAAATCACCATAAAGAGGCGATGAGGTACCCTTAAAGATGCTCATTGCCTCTACAACTTCAGGAATTAAAAAATGTAGGTCCGCATATCCTTGTCCGTGCCCATGACTAGGCATATTCACAGGTATGCCGTCTACAAATGTTGCTACATCCGTGCCATGATCAGCATCAAAACCCCGAATGAATATCTGCTCAGATTTGCCACCACCGGCATGCTGGGCTATGAAGAGCCCCGGAACCAGCCTGAGCATATCCTGCGCGGAGTTTTTCGGACGGTTAACAAAATCTTTCTGACTTAAATAAGAGGAGGAAGCCGCGGATACAGGCCGGTCTACGGCAATCGCAACTTCATTTAAGTCGACGGTCTTTGCTATGAGTAGCACATTTAATGCAAAGGTATCAATTGAAGCTATTTCTATTTTTATAATTTGTTTTTCATAACCTGCTCGTTCAAATTCTAAATCATAGATTCCTATCGGGATATTTACAAAATAAAAATTTCCTTTGTCGTCTGAATGCGTGTGGCTGTTGGTCTTGTCAATAATTATATTTACGTTTTCAAGAAACGCCCCACTTTCCTGATCACTCACTTTTCCTTTGATCGGCGCTGTTTGCGCCTGCAAAATAACAGTAATAGCAAGGTTAAAAAAAATATTGAAATATTTGGTGAAATTGTTTTTCATTGTTTTTAGATTTAAATGGAACTGAAATTTTGTATGATACCTGTAATCTTATTTCTATCAATTATTGTTTTTACATAATTAAATGCTTCACCTCCCTGAAGTGTGGTGATTTTTTAAAAATAGAATTCAATAAAAAGTAGGAGAAATGTTACAGATTGATTCGTTCAGCAAAAGAGAATAAACATAGAGGGGACTAAATTCTCTTCCTGCTACTTAATAAAAGATTTTTTATTGAAAAAAAGCAATTATATTTTAGGCGGTGGACTGCTTATCTTCAGAAATACACTGGGTAAGTTGGATTGATATGCGTGTGAATTTTGGGCAAATAAATCCTGCTTTTTAAATTCAAAATTGAAACATGATATGATGAGAAGTAGAGAAATCACCTGCCTTATAAGGCGAAGGAGCTTTTTCTATA
>CAZFCR010000472.1:0-2982 GCA_964517305.1 uncultured Akkermansia sp. | reverse complement strand
ATCCCCGGCGCCATGGATCCAATCTTTAAAGATCTGTTTGAATACAGTCACAAAACCAATCAGAAACTGATTACCAGGCTAACAGAACAAGGACGTTCTGTTCCCGAAAACGCGATCAGGCTCATCAACCATGTGATCAACGCTCAGCACATCTGGAACAGCCGGATTGTAAAAGCCGAAAGTAATGCAGGTGTCTGGTACATCCACAACATGGACGATCTGGCCAGGATCGATGGTTTTAATTTCGAGGATTCAATTTCCATTCTTAAAAAACAGAAGCTCGACGAGCGCATTGAATACATGACCAGCAAAGGCGATATTTATACCACCACTGTGCGCGACATCCTGTTCCATGTGATCAACCACAGTACTTACCACAGGGCACAGATTGCCATGGAACTCAGACAGGCAGGTCTGGAGCCGGTTAATACAGATTTTATCTTTTATAAACGCGAGCAGGAAGTTTTTAAATAAGCTTCAACGCTGCTTTGTTTCCGGGAACCGGACATAAAAAAGAAAGTCGGGGAACTAAAAAAATCGCTGCACCATTGCCTAAAAAAACCGATATTTAGTCCATTCAAATCAGTTTTATGGACGCCATTATAGAAATTCTAAAGATCATCCTTCCCGCCGCCGCTGTTTTTTTTGCGGCTTTTTTTATTGTTAAACGTTTTCTTGAAAATGATCAGAAACGAAGGGAACACGAACTGAAAAAATCAAACCAGGCCGCCCTTACACCACTCCGCTTACAGGCGTACGAACGCATGGTTATTTTTCTGGAGAGAATTCATCCCAATACCATGGTGGTGCGCGTAAACAAGCACGGCATGACGGCTCACCAACTGCACATGGAACTTATCAAAACCATTAAAAGCGAATACGAGCACAATATTTCACAGCAGATTTATGTCAGCTATGGTGCCTGGGAGCTCGTAAAAACAAGCAAAGAGGAGATCACCAAACTGATCAACATCTCTGCCACCAAGGTTCAGCAGGACGGTCCCGCCAACGAACTGGCCATGATGATTTTAAACATCACTGCCAACCTGGGTAAAAAAATCCCTAACGACCTTGCGCTGGAATACATTAAAAAAGAGGTGGGACAAAACTTCTGATCTTAGAACGGCTTGCGCCGAATTAAAAAATGGAAAATCTGTTTAAAGAATTTAAGCCGGGCACCGCAGCCGAATGGAAGGCGCAGCTGCTCAAGGATTTGAAGGGCGAATCGCCCGATCAACTCACCTGGGAAAATGAGAACGGCATCAGCATCGCTCCTTATTATACTTCTGAAGACCTTCAACATACCTATGAACCCGCATTCACACACGCAGACTGGCAGATAACCGGCAAAGCTGAGAACACCGATGCAACTGTGGTCAACCAGCGTTTGTTAAGACAATTAAACCAGGGCGCGACTTCTGTTGAAGTGAACTACACAGGAGAAAATTATACAACCGCACTAAAGGATATTTCGCTCCCTCACATCAACGCAGTGTTTTTTGTGGCGCGTGGCAAGGTCACTCAATTGCTTGATTTTCTGGATAAATCGTACGGTCTTTCCAACCTGAACTGTTCTTTTTTTGCTACAGATATTCAAAGCGAAAACGATGGCCATGACTGGCTGGAAAAAACGTCAGTACTGAAGTCCTTTACGAATCTTCGTGCACAGTCTTTTAATGTACTGCCTTTTCACAACCACGGTTGCGTGGCGCAGTATGAGATTGCGCTGGCGCTCTCTGGTCTTGCCGCGTTTTTGAGCAGAGATGCCGGGTCGATGCACCCTTCGGCCTTTACAGTGAAACTGGGCGTGAACAGCGATTATTTTGTGCAGATCGCCAAACTCCGGGCATTGCGCCGCCTCTGGGAATTATTTAAAAAGGAATTTAAGTTAACAAATGATCTTTATGTGATTGCCGAAACATCCGTTTCCAACAAGTCGCTGGGTGATAGTCACAACAACCTGCTCCGCACAACAGTGGAAGCCATGGCTGCTGTGCTGGGTGGTTGCAACGAACTGGTGGTAAATGAGTTTGATGTGTTGTTTCCTGGTTCGTCTTCTTTAGCAGAGCGTATGGCCATTAACCAGCAATTGATTCTGAAAGAAGAATCGTACTTCGATAAAATGGCAGATGTGGCTTGCGGCAGTTATTTTGTGGAGAGTCTCACAGACGCGCTCGCAACTCAGGCACTCGCAACTTTTAAAGGTTTCGAAAAACAGGGTGGTTATTTCGTTTGTCTTGAAAAAGGTGTTTTTGAAAAAGAGATCCGTTTGCAGTACGAGCAGGAAGCTGCAAGAATAAACGATCAGAAAAAGCTGGTGATTGGCGTGAACAAATACCGCAACGAAAAAGATCAGCCGGCACTGGACGAGAATCTGCGCAGGCAACTTGCAGCCTTGTATCCAAACAACGCCGTTTTGAATTTTGAATTGAATAAACAGTCCTGACATGAAACCTGATTTCGAAAAATTAAAATATACGCCCATTGGTCACAAGTCAGGCCCTGTGTCTGAATTTATCACCGCCGAACAAATCAGCATTCCTTCTGTAAGTTCTCCGGCTGATGTAAAAAATCTTGAGCATCTTAATTTTGCTGCGGGCCTGCCTCCCTTTTTGCGCGGACCCTACAGCAGCATGTATGTGAAAAATCCCTGGACAATCAGGCAGTATGCTGGTTTCAGCACGGCAGAAGAGAGCAACGCGTTTTACAGGAGGAATCTTGCTGGTGGCCAGAAAGGTTTATCAGTGGCCTTTGATCTTGCCACACACCGGGGCTACGACAGCGACAACGCGCGTGTGGAAGGTGATGTGGGAAAAGCCGGCGTGGCCATCGACAGCATTCTTGACATGAAAGTGCTGTTCGACGGGATTCCACTCGATCAGATGAGTGTATCCATGACCATGAACGGTGCGGTGTTGCCGGTGCTTGCTTTTTACATTGTGGCAGCGAAAGAACAGGGCGTGGAGATGGCAAAACTATCGG
>CAZFCR010000471.1:0-2986 GCA_964517305.1 uncultured Akkermansia sp. | reverse complement strand
TTTGATCCGCTGGTAAAATGACTCACCATTTGCCATAAACGTTCCACCTCTTTTTCAAGCATGGCGTTGCGGCTTTTGATCTCAAGGTAAGCCTCATCTTTCCAGAACATGCCGTTGTCAGGTTCATCATTAAAATCCTTTGTACCGTTCGGCAACATTTCATTTTTGCCATAAAGGATCCAATCTACAGTGGTGCCATACATATTGGCAATTCGCTGAACAGAACTTTTGTGTGGTTTCAGCGTTTTTCCATTTTCAAGATGAAAGATGGCTACGTGAGACAGGTTACATTTACCTGCAAATTCTTTTACTCCTAAATTGTAATGATTTCTAAGTGCCCTGATGCGTTGTGCGACTGTGTTTTCCATTTCTTTTGAGTTAAAATTTTTTATTTAATTACCTGGGCGGGTTTAAAGTTTAGTTATAAGGTTGATTTATACTACCAACAACGCAAAAGTCCGACAAATAATGTACCAATTGTCAAATTCAAATAAGTGAATGATTGAAAGGCAAGTTTTAATTAGTGAACTAAACATTTAAGCCATAATAAAACGCCTTTTTTTGAATACGTTTTTCCCTAAAACGATTTAGATAATTCGGTGCAGATGACAGCCGGGATGCCGGTGCTATCTCCAAATCTACTGCGGAGAAATAAAGGCCTGTTCAGCAAAATACATTCTGCTGACAAAACGTGCTTAATTTCAAAAAAGAATTTACAGGAAAATTCGGCCGTTCAACGTTCGCTGAGTTTGAGCAATTTCTGTCTGTTGATGTGATCGCCATTAGAAATCTCAAGCACGTAAACACCCTGCGGTAGCGGTTCCATACTCACCACTGCCGGAAGCTGTCGGCCCTGCATGGTAAATACCACTTTACCGGAGAGATCAAACACCATCAGCGAATAATTTTTTCCTGTATCCGGCATTCCGCGCAGATCCAGTTTGAGCTCATCAATAAAAGGATTCGGATATGCCCTGAAAGACGGAGCTCCATCTTCTTCAGCAATTCCCACAGGCGCGCCGTAAAAAGGTTCGTTCCAGATGCAGTTGATAAAAGCCTGACGTGCCGGCTCACTGGAGTTGATGCGCCAGTCGTGTTCTTTATTCAGACTAAAAAATACAAGTGCCCGGGTCTTGTGAAAATAAGAACGGATGTCCCTGCTCATGCTGCAAATCCAGTCCGCTTTGCTTTGTGAAGAAGAAGGTTCACTGCCATTGCGCTCGCGTGAACCCACTTCACAAACGTACAGGGGTTTGTGCGAATAATATTTTACGAGGTAATAATAACTCTCTGCCATGGTATACCTGAACGATTTCCAGTCCGGCGTTCCCAGGTCAGGATGGTTGTAAATATCAGTTGCTACAATGTCAACATAGTTATCTCCCGGATACGCACTCACCACCCAGTTATAGGCTACATAGGGTTTTGGTTCGGCGTTGAGACACCACATCCATTTAACATTGTTGGCACCTGCCGCCCTGAATCTGTCAACCACATGCCGGTAAGCCGCGATGTAGGTGGCCGGATCATTGCCGTTTTCGGTGAGCGACCACGAATACCAGTCGCCTTCGAATTCATGAAAGATCCTCAGGATAATGGTGCTGTTATAAGTTTTGATCTTGTTTGCAAATGCGTCGATGTATGCGTCAAAAGAGCCATTCAGAATTTTATCCAGACGTGGTTGCACCGGATCGAGTCTTGAATACGAGGCGTACATCATTTCCCAGGTAATGATGGGTTGATAACCGTTATCAATCAGGTTCTGTACTTCCTGTCCGGGCAGTTCATTGGCCACTGTTCCGGTTTTTGCGTAATACATAAACCAGTTCACATACGCCATCTTTTTCTGTGGAGGCAGATAAGCATGCACTTCGCCCGGCGTCTGATCGGGCGAGTTATTACCCGTGAGCGCTCCCAAAGCCGCACCAGAAAACGGTGGCGCTACAGGCAGGTCAAGAATGCCTCCTCCGTTAGGAAGATCGCCATCAGAAAAACAAAGCATATCAATATAATACGTGTCTGATCCAACCGGAGCTCCCTGTTTGGTAAATTCAAGCGCAACTGAGAACAGCATACCGCCAACGGCGTTGTAAGAGGCGTCGAAACTGCCATTGCCCCCGGCATTGCCATCCTGGAAAGCACTCAGTGGAATAGAGATCAGTTGCCAGCCTCCCCCGGTTGATACAGTCAGATCATGGATCCACTTGTCGTCTGAAGCGTCTTCGTATTGGTTGTTACCGTTATCATCTTCAGTAATAATGGCGCGCACATTGGCACTGCTTCCATTTGCAACAGGATTGTATATAAAAAAGTTGAGTTTGTCTTCGTTTGAATTGAGGTGAAGGAAACGCATGGTTGCTTTTCCGAACTGGCCAAGTCCCAGCTGCCAGTTTAAATCAAGACGAAGCACTCTGTCTCCCAGCACATCGTTTGCGCCGAGTGGATTGGCCTGAACGGAATAATCCAGATCGTTATTACCAAAGTCACCATCAGGCAGATTGTTCTGGCCAAGATTAAGTCCATCAAAATCGTAAACAACGTATTTAAGTAAACCGTTGGAGGCCGATACGCCCTGCGCGACCATTCCGGAACAGTTTAAAACAACAATAAGTAAAATAATAATTCCTCGCATGCGGGTTTAATTGATTACCCTCATGTATTAAATTCGGTGCCAGCAGGCTTTAGAATGAAAACATTAAAGAAAGCTGGGCTTTTTTACCTGAACGGAAAAATGTGTAAAAAAAGCCCCAGCCTGTTCTAGGCTTGTGCTTCTTTCAGGATCACAGGAACCATTTCAGGTAAACTGCGTTCTCTTTCCAGTCTTTTGAGTTTGTCTTCATAAAATTCATAGGTCTGGCTGATCATATTAAACACATCCATCAACTCGGCACTGGGCTCGTGTTGCGTGGTAAAGAAGTCTGACAACTGGTGTTTGAGTAGCTTATGCATGTTCATGAGGCAGATTTTTATATCTCAAATATCACCA
>CAZFCR010000470.1:0-2993 GCA_964517305.1 uncultured Akkermansia sp. | reverse complement strand
AAAGTATGGGAGGTACCGGATCTCATCAGGCCACGGATGTTGTGGTAGATCTGGCCGGTAATATTTTTACGTGTGGAAACATGACCGGCAATGGGGATTACGATCCCGGCACGGGCACATTTTCGCTTTCAATGACGGGACTGAGTTCATCTTTCATTAGCAAACTAGACAAAGACGGTGACTTTATATGGGCGGAACAGATTGCTGGATCTTTGGGCTCATACGTCAATACGGAGGCCGTTACTATTGCTTATGATCAGCACATCTATCTCACAGGTTCATTCAGCGGCAGCGTTGATCTCGATCCTTCATCATCCTCTTACATCTTAACGTCGTCGGGTAGTGGCGATGTGTTTATGACGAGATTGCGACCATCCGGCGCATTGCACTGGGCCAACACAGCAGGAAGCAGCGCGACTTCATACGGCAATGATGTGGTTCATAACAATGGTAAGGTCATTTTTACGGGGATGTTTAATGGCGATGTTGATTTTGATCCTGGCGTACCTGTGAATCTTGTGAATGGCTGGAACGACATGTTTGTAATTGCGGTGGATACCCTCGGTGTTGTACAGTGGTTGAAAACCACCACCAATCAGAATTTTACCCAACCACATTCAATTACAACCGACGGACCTTATTATTATATAACCGGCGAATACACCGGCAATGCCGATTTTGATTTTAGTTCTGCTCAGGAAGGCAATCGCGCGGCAGTGGGTATGAATGATGTTTTTGTTCTTCAGTTGAAACACGACGGAGGCTTCAATTCTGTTGCATCAATGGGTGGTGCAGGTGATGACGCAGGAAAAGGCATTGCGCTAAAAGGTGTTCTTTACGGCGAAGTTGTGCTTACTGGCAGTTATGCCCGGATGTTCTCAGGCACATCCGATTTTGATCCGGCAACTTCGGTTTTCAATTTAAACTCAGTGAGCAACGCTTCGGAGGTTTTTATTACAGAACTTGACTTCCCGGCTCCGATACCCGAAAGTGTCGGCGAAAATAAAAACAGGATGCTGATGCGCTGTTATCCAAATCCCAGCGCAGGGCAGTTCGAGATTGAAGGGCTCGAAACAAAAGACGTTCTTGACGTTTATAATTTGCTGGGAGATCGAGTTCTTAGCTTTGACGTTTCTTCGACACAGGCTCACATTGATGTGAGCGCGCTAAGAAGCGGCCTGTATTTTGTAAAACTTCGCAGCTCGGGAGCCGGTACACGCGTGATAAAACAATAAATCAAAAAGCAACCTGGTACTGAAGAATGAGGCAAGATTTTCTGGCACCTTCTTTTACATTGCCGGACTCGCTAAAATAGGTGGGTCTGTTCTGGTAATCAAGCGACAGTTTTGAGATATGGTCTTTGATGAACCAGTTAAGGCCGATATCGTAAACTAGCATGGGTTTGTGCTCAAGCGCTGGATACTCTGCGTATTGAGCGCTCAGATAAGGCATCAGTTTTCCCTTATCTTTTCCAAGCACTTTCTCCGGCATTAAATAACCAAACTGCGCGTAAATGGTATTGCCTGTACCGAACATCGGGAACGCGTTACCAAACGCGCCACTTTGTACATAATTGCCGGCAATGCTGCCATTGGCGGGATTCATCAAACCGTTGTAACGCAGGTAACGGGGCCCGTAATCCATTTTATAAAAACCGGCGAACGCACTGATGGCACTGCCTTTTTCTTTGTTCAGCGGCATGTCAAGATACGATTCAATGCACAGGTGCAGCATATCGGCAAACGCTGTATCCCTTGGTTCTCCGTTCACCGCGGGTGTAAGGTGCCACATGGCGTTTTTCTGGTAAACCCCTCCCACTGCGATGTTCCATACTTTTTTTGTTCCCAGGTAAGAGCCCTGCAGGTAAGGTGTGGTATGAGGTTCGTTCTCAAAAAAGTTCCACGCCAGGTAAGTTCCAATTTGTTTGTTAACGCCGGGACCCTTGCCTCCGCTGAAAGCCAGGGTATTGACAAAACCCGCGTTTTCTCCCGGTGGTGGCGGTGTCAGTCCGTTTGAATTCACCGGAAAGGGATCCGACAAATAAATACGGTAATCGAATTTTTTAATCTGACCTCTTGCGTAAACAGCGAGGCGCCTGTCAAACTGGTCGATCTGATCAACCGAGTACTGAAGAAAAACCGGCACATCCAGCGTCATGATCGAAGAAATGGATGGCTGAGAAAACCGCGAGAGGCCATTCATAATGGTGAGTCCGGCTCCAATTTTTAAACCATTGTTTTTAAAAACCTTGTATTCGCCCAATGCATCGTGAAAAAAAGCGGCAATCTTGCGGTTACCGTTTGAATTGTAGGCGGCGTTGAAATTATTTTGCCCGAACTGAAAATAAATAAATGTTTTTTCTGTGAGTTGTCCGAACAGTTGCAGACGCGTTCGCCTTAATCCGATATCAAACGTGTTGTTTTCGCTTTTACCAAATCGTGTAGTGCCCGGATTGTTTTCATTAAAGCGCAACCAGGTCTGGTTCAGCACGGCGAGCTGGAAGAATCTTGAACCGGAGGCGTTGAGATCAAAACGCAGGTTAAATTTTTCTTTAGCAGCGGGAGCAAGCGTGTCATCGTTCGAAAAGAAGAAGGCAGGGAGCAGAACCAGTATAAGTGAACAGATTTTTTTCATCAGCGGGTGCAAGTATAAAGAACCAATGACCGATCCGCGAGAAATACTCTGTCTCTTAGGTTTTTTTAAGAATTTCTCAGGAAAGAACATCCGCGTAGGCAGGTGTTTTTTCAAACACACTCGCCGCAAAAGGACAGAGTGGAAGTATTTTTAATTGATGGTCACGCGCAAATTGTACGGCTTTTTCAAGCAATTGTTTTCCGGCGCTTTTACCTTTTAATGCGTCGCTTACTTCCGTGTGGTCAATAATGATGCGGTCGGTACCGGTTTTTACGTAAGTCATTTCCGCCAGCACTTTGCCGTTTTCTTCAATGTAGAAGCTGCCCTTGCTTCCATTTTCTTTTTGTTTGATCTCCATA
>CAZFCR010000469.1:0-3004 GCA_964517305.1 uncultured Akkermansia sp. | reverse complement strand
AAGCGCGGCCCATTGGTGATCCGGGAGAAGGCAGGTTAAAGGTTTCTTTTTTTGGACCGTTTTATTCGGGTTACAACATCATTGCGCTTGATAAAGAGTACCGTTATGCCCTCGTGGTGGGTAATAAAACCAAATACCTCTGGATCTTATCCCGCGAAAAATCAGTTCCCGCTGGCGTTCGGGAAGATTACCTCAGAAAAGCCAGAACGATTGGCTGCGATACAACTGCGCTGATATGGGTAAAACATGATCTCTGAACCTCGCGATCTGAGCTGCTTCAGAACGCCCTCAGTTTATTGACTCTGCAGCAGGCCGGTGCCTGAGCCGGAAAAACCGCTGAAACATACTTTTCATTGGTGTGACCGGTAAGTGCAACTTTTTTCAGGATCAGATCAGGATTGGTTTTTTTGCTGTCGTAAGTCAGCTGCAATAAACCGGTTTTTTCATTCCAGATGCCACGCGAGCGGCCTTTCTCCGCTGCCGCACGTTCAATGGTTTTTTTGCATTGCATGCATTTTCCATGTACTTTAAAATTGGCCGTTACAGGATTAACCATGTTTTGCCATACGCTTGAAAACTGGCGGTTAAAAGCAAGCGAAAAAAAATGTACCAGCAGGCAGATGGTGATCGTTAAAAAAAGGCGGGTTCTCATTCAAAATTTATTGTCACCCGGTGCTTATCAAAACCCGGACCAGTACCCGGATTCCATCACAAACAGTTCAGGGTAAAAATTGAGCAATTAAATAGACAAAACCATTAAAAGTGTTTTTTGAATGCCGCAATTTGCTGGTCCGGCGCCTTCCGCTGCTGGTATCTGTTTTGCTTCTCAGGAGATCAGTATTTATTATTATGAAAACCATCCGGCTTACTTTTATCATTGCGGTTCTGTTGATCCTTGCTACCTGGCTGATGGCCTGAGAGTGGAGAAGGGTGGTGGTTATTTAAACAACTAATATCATGAGCCACGAAAAATTCAAAAGTTGTATCGACGCTTGTTCTGATTGTGCCGTGCTTTGTTCACACTGTTATGCGGCCTGTCTGAAAGAAGATCCTAAAATGATGGCAAAATGCATAGAACTCTGCAATGAGTGCACCGACATCTGTCTTTCCTGTATCAAATACGTTGCTGCGGGCGACGAGCACGCTGCCAGATGGTGCCGTCTCTGTGCTGAAATTTGCGAAGCCTGCGCCCAGGAATGCGGGAGTCATAAGGACGATCATTGCAAACGATGTGCTGAGGCCTGCCGCAGGTGCGCGGCTGAATGCCGGAAAATGGCCGCTTAGCGGTCAGTGTCCTGTTTTGTTAATGGAATTTTGCCGTCCGGGGAGTGTCCCGTAAGACGGCGAATCATAAAAATATTCTGTTCAGCGAAGTTCAGCGCGTGAGCCCCTTGTTTGGTGTCGTCACCGGGTGAGTATCATTCTTATTATTGTTGCGTTGTCAGGTCTTCCGTGTTCCCGACTTGAAACTCAGGTCAAGGAAGATGGCATTTATGCAGACCAGCCTTACCATCATTTCTTTTTTGAGAGAGAATGTCATTTGATGATGAATTTTCTATATTTAGCGTATTAAAATTTAAGAACAAGATGAAAAAGAACTCACTAATCACCATTCAGAAGGTGTACCGGATGTTTTTGATGCTGATCGTATTGTGCGGCACAGGATTAAACGCGCAAACCGACACTGTACACCTGTATTATCACCCGATGCATTCTGCACCTCATGACACTACTGAGGCGAAGATCGATGCCTGGGTAAAATCGCTTAAGGGTCAGAAGGTGGATCTTCAGGTAGTGGCTTATTTTCACCGGCCCGAGTTTAAAAAGTCGGCTGATGCGCGGGCGGATGAGTTGTTTCTTATTTTGAACCGGAAAGCCCGTTCACTCATCAACATCACATTCATAGGATCAAAAAAAGGCAAAAATTTTCAGCGAACGACTGTTGATCTGATCTACATCTCTCCTGAGTCTGCAGAAAAGGCAAAGGCTGCAGCACTGGCGGAAAAAGAGAACAAAGAAAAACAAAAATCCGAAAAATCCGGAAAACAGGACAATAAAAAGTCTGAGAAAGAAAAAAAGGATGATAAGGAGAAGGCCACGAAATCAGAAGGCAAAAATGAAGACCCGGCGGAAAAAGGCAAAGCAGTAGCTGCTGAGGCGAAAGAAAAAAATAAAAAGCCGGGTAAGGACGAAAAAGAAGAGAAGGATAATAAAGAATCAAAAGGAGAAAAATCTGAAAAGAAAAAGGATGAGAAGTCTGCAAAAAAATCAGACAAAAAAGAAACGCCTGCGGTGAACGGCTCTCCGGGAGTAAAACCCGCGGGAAAAGGATTGTACGTAAAAGATGAAGACGTGAAGCGGATCAAAGCAGCGAAACTCATACTTGCAAAAACGGATAATCCTGAAGTGGATGCCATGCTCGAAAACGCGGTCAAAAATTTCTGGAGCTTTAACTCCAACATTACAACCATGACTTATAATGAGGCCAAGACCCTTGCCAAAACTGACAAAGACGCGCTGATCTTTATTATCGCTGATATTAAATCGAAATCTTTAACCCACGGCAAAGGAGCAGGTGCTTACCGCACGGTGAGCTACGGATCAAGTGTGATGCTCGAAGATGGCAAGGGCAAGATCGCTCTCGCGAGTTATTTTCCTACGTTTGGTGAAGATCAGCTTGTAACGGAAGAAGGCGTTGCTTTCGCGGTGTCGGTAATGAACACGCTACTCGGGAACATGGAGCAACAAGGCATCAACAACAACATGACGGTAAACAAACCCTACGAAAAAAATTCAGAACGTTTAAAAGACAAAACATTACTTATACCCGAGGGCTGGCTGCACGAAAAAACATCGCCAGCTGAAATTGCAGATTCATACAAAGCCCGCTTTGATGTGGTAAGTTATGACAACTGGCGCGATGCCATTCTCAACAAAAGAAGTTATGCGTACGTGATCATTGTACCCGTGCCAATTGGCGGAGAATTTGTGTACCAGCATTACC
>CAZFCR010000468.1:0-3005 GCA_964517305.1 uncultured Akkermansia sp. | reverse complement strand
GCAGGTATTATCCATTGGAGCGGTATGAACAAACACACGTACTGGTTCACTTTTCTGCGCACCACTTTCTCTGAGGACGAAATGAACTATCTGAATTCGCAATTTACCCCTCCCGATCACCAGAAGATGCTGAAAGGAGAAAGGGATTTTTAGAGTTAGTTGTCTTTGAACTGAATAATTTTTTTATTGGAAACAGTGCCATCTGAATATCGTAGTTGTACTAAATACACGCCTTTTGATATATTTGACAGATCTATTTCTGTTTGAGTATTAACCTTCTCAATTGTTTTTACTGTTTTCCCTTCCAAGCTCAACACAACAACTTCCCGTGGTTTCAGTGCATCGCCAAAATTTACGATCGGCGTTCCATCTTTGTCATAAAAAATTTCAACCTTGTTATTATTTATACTCTCACTCACACCAACAACATTAGCGTAATTCACAACACCAGCCCAGGCACTGTCGTGTTTCATAAGATATACGTCAAAGCCATCGCTATCAAAACTCTGAGTCGATCCAACCATCAAAAAACCGCCATCCCTCACCGCCTCGATTGAATAAACAAAATCGTTCTCATATCCTCCGACATCGTTCTGTTTATAGAAATATCCGCTCATATAGCTGATCAGGATCTCCGCCTGCATTCCAAAAACGGGAAATGATTTTGACCTGGCAAATCCGGTCAAATAATCAGCTTGCGTTGAATTAGCAACGGAAATAAAATCTTCGTGATTGTTTACGCTGTGGGAAGACTGGTAGTAATTATCATCTGATAAAAAATCTCCGGTTGATGAAATTCGGATCATGTAAGAATAGGTTTGCGGATTTACTGTCCTGGTTTTTGCACCGCCGATATAATAATCGTCGTTGTATTTCTGCACCAAATCATTTCCGTAATCAGTAAGCGGTCCACCAAAAACCTTGGTAAAAACAGTATCACCTGCAAGATCTAGTTTCAGAAAATAAATATCCCCGTTCACGTCTCCTCTGCTCTTCGTCAGCCCGGTTGTCGCCAGCAAATTATCATTGGTTTTGATCACCGACCTCAGCTCCTCATCTTCAGCACCACCGTAAAACTTCTGCCACAGCAGGTTGCCATTAATGTCGTACTTCAGGGCAAAACCATCTTTTTTACCACTGCCAAAACTCGAAGTATGCCCCACCACCACAATGTGTCCATCACTGGCCTGCACAAGGTCATTGGCATAATCCCAGTCTTCGCCGCCCCAGGTTTTTTCCCAGATCACATCTCCGTTTTTATCGGTGCGAACAATATAAGCGTCGTATCCGCCTGCGCCATATGAACTGGTATAACCCGCGAGTACAAATCCCGAATCGGGTAACTGGATCACCGATTTGGCCACATCGTTGCCAATGCCGCCAATAAAGCGCTGCCAGCCTGGAAATCCGAACGAATCCACTTTTACAAGGTACATGTCTGATTTACCGTTTGAAAAATAACTGGTGCTGCTGCCGGCAACAATGTATTGTCCATCAAGGATCTGTTTACCTGAATACGCGATGTCGTCGCCATCGCCACCGAATTTGGTGTAGAACTTTTTCGGAGGCTGCGCACATAAAGTGCCTGCAAATAAAAGCAGAGCGAGCAGTGATAAAAATAAATGTCGTTTCATCTTATTTTAATTTAAGTGCAAGTGAACAATACAATCCCTGACCATAACTGGTCTTTGGAAACAGATAACCCTGCAGACTGTTGCTGCCCAACCTGAAAAACACCCGCGGACCGTTCCAGCTTAGCGATGCGCCCACGTTGAGCCTGGTGTAGCCGCCATAGCCGGTGTGCAGACTCACAATAAAATTGCCTTTACGGAGTTCGGGTTCAAGAAAAATATAGGGCCTGTAATTGGCATTAAAGATGTACCTGAAACCTGTTGACAAGGCCACATTGCCTGCCCCGAAAAACATCTTATTGATGATCACAAGGTTGGTTGGAATGTTCACATTAAAGTTTTCGTTCCTGGCATTGGTGAGTTTACGGAGCAGGCTGTCGTTGTTGATGGTATTGAGTGTGGAGTCTTTGAGATCTGTAACACTGTTAATGGTATAACCTTTAAACCGGAAACTGGAATCGCTGTTGTACTGCACGCTGTTTTGCCACCAGTGAATAAAACCAATGTTGTTGGCATTCACCATCAGTACATTTTTTGTACCGAACCTGCTTTTGTAAGGCGTTTCAAAATAAATATCAGAGCTGGCCCCTAAACCGTTAAAGCCGCCAAGACCACGGTTGTTGGTATCACTCAGCGCCATGTTAAAATCAGAATTGAGCACCAGTTCGCTGCCATCCTGAGAAGTATACAAACCCGAATTGTTATGCGTTTTCAGATAAAACAGTTGTTCGCCTTTTAATACGGAGATGGAGATACCGATCTTTCCCAACGAATCAACGTGGTGAATGATGGCGCCGAATTTTATTTCCTGGAACCTTAATGCGTTGACATTACAGTTGCGCAGATCGGCTGTAGCGCCACGGTAACGTTCGTTGCCGTAAAACACAAGGTTAAATGCATCGCGGGTATAACTGGCGTTCAGCACTTCCTGGTTCTTAAAACCAATGAGCAGGTCAAAATGTTTATTGCCTTTTACAAATGCGGTGAGATCGTAATTCACGGCAAGTCCAATGTTGTTCCGGGCTCTTAACAACCGGGAGCTCTCTTCTTTGTCTTTGTTATCAATGTAACCTCCCCAAACCAGTTTGTTCACGAGCCGTGTGCTCATGCCATCGCTGCCCGCCTCAAAATCAAGATTGGCCGAAACAGAGCGGCCTGTATTGCCGTAGTTAAGGAAATTGGTATTGTATTGTGCTGTCGCCTGAACGGTGCAACCGGCTAAAACAACAAAACATAATTTTTTGATCAATGCCAGTCTCTGTCGCGCTGCGCCTTGTCTGAAAAAATAATTCATAAACCTAATTGGAAATGTCTACGTGATAACTAAGTTCGGCAATGATGCTGATGTCTAATGCATAACTCTCCAGTATCCTG
>CAZFCR010000467.1:0-3019 GCA_964517305.1 uncultured Akkermansia sp. | reverse complement strand
TGACGATGAAAAATTCTCTGTTTTTATTTTTTTTGATGGTTGGTGTTATTGCTACGGCACAAAAAAATACACCAATAGAAGTTCCGCTCTCGGTTCAATCGGGTTTTGAGAAACTTTATGGTACGGCAACTCCAAAATGGGAGCGCGAACGTCACGGATTTTATGAGGCTGAATTTATCTGGGAAGGTAAGCCTGCATCTGCCACCTTTAACGCCAATGGTTTGCTGATGAGAACTGAAGAAGAGGTTCCGAAGGCGAAAATTCCGGGCGATATCATCAAACATGCTAAAAAGTTGTATCCTGATTACGAAATCGTGGAGTGTGCAAAAATCACAACGCCTGACAAAAAGTTGATGTATGAGGTAGAGATCGTTAAGGACAAAAAAAGAAGAAGCCTCATCTTTGATATTAACAATACCTATCTGCGTGAAGAAATGGACGAAGATGATGACGACAAAGATTTTAAAAAAACGCAGCAGAGACAATAGTTCAGTAACCTAGGCCCGATTTTTTGTTAAGCTTAAAGCGGAGCGTTATAAAGAGAATGGTAAAACAACTGAAGGCTTTTGGAAACATTTTTGTGAAGTCTTTCAAAAAATGGAAGGGCGAAGATCCGCTCCGGCAAAGTGCAGTGATTGCCTATTTCGCGATCTTTTCAATTCCTGCGCTGCTGGTGCTTGTGTTTAATTTTGCCAGTATTTTTATAGAAAAACAAACCATCATCAAAGAGGTTTCACGTCAGATAGGCTCGTCGATCAGTCCGGGTGCTGCCGATCAGATTAAAAAAGCTGTGGACAGGGCGGGGCAGCTGAAGGACGGAACGGTTTCTACCGTTATAGGGATCATCATTATATTATTCGGGGCAACAAGGGTTTTTATCCACTTAAAAAAAACACTGAACAGCATCTGGGAGGTTGAAGAAAAAAAAGAATCCTTTCTGAAAATGCTGAAGAACAGTCTCTTTTCCATAGGTCTGATCTTATCTATCGGATTTTTGCTTCTTGTCTCAATGGTCATCAGTACCGTGCTGGCTGCCGCAAGTCACATGTTACAGGAAGTTTTTGTGAAGCAGATTGTTTATTTGTTCTACGCGCTTGAGTTTCTTGTGTCCCTGTCGGTGATCAGTTTGCTGTTTGCCCTGATCTTTAAATTTTTACCCGACGTGCGTATAAAATGGCGGAATGTGTTACCCGGCGCTCTTCTTACCGGTTTTCTTTTTATGCTGCTGAAGTACGCTATCAGTTTTTATTTTGCCAGGGCTGAACCCGCCTCGCTTTATGGTACTGCCGGATCAATGGTGCTGATCATGTTATGGGTGGCCTTTTCTTCAATGGTGCTTTTTTTTGGCGCTGAATTTACGCGTCAGTATGCTGTTTATCATCATATTCCCGTAACGAAAAAAAACAAAGATCACGCAGAAAAAATAAATCAGCCGGATGAACGGACGGATTCAGATTAACTATATTTGATGATCACTTGATCAAGTAAATGAAATATTTTTTTCTGATTACGTTATCTTTAATTGTTTTGTCATCCTGTGCCGATGAAACAGGGATCACCGCGCCTGAGCTTGCTGGAAGTGGCGCGCCAAAAAGTCTTGCTGAACTGAATACGCTCTCCGGCGATTTTAAGGTCCGCGAATTTATTTTGCCCGATTCGCTGAAGAACGGTTTGCTCATTGCGGCTTATGAGGAGATGATGCCTTTGCAGGGTACTAGTTTTATTGTGTATACGGATAGCCTGCGCGACAAGGTGGTTAAAGTGACTCATCTGCGTGATTCTTCCGGAGTGAAGTCGGAAAAGCTGATCCGATTAAAAGACAATGAATTTAAATCGGTTCACACCGAAGAACGTTATCTCATCCGGTCAGACATGGTTTACCGGACCTATACGAGTGGATCCATGAGTCATTCACAGGAATACCTCAGGCTGGACCCGCCGCAGGCGACAGTTGATCCACGCTGATCATTTTCCTTTCAGATCAGACCCGGCCAGGGAATAACAGGCCGCGTTTGTATTTGATGTTTTATTTTCGCAAATTGCTGTAAAATAGTTTTGCCCTTAAAAGAATGAAGTCAAACACCAAAGAAGGTTTTCAGCTCAAACGTTTTGTTTTTCAATCTGCTGTAATGTTATTGATCGGCGTTTCGCTGGCCTTTCTGACATCGTTTATCGGCGCGTTATTGTCTCCTGACCATCAGCCATGGACCAGATTTCTGCCGAACGGATTGTTTACAGCCGCGGTGCTTGTGATCTTTTTTAAATGGAAAGAAATTAAACTCGCGTTTGGTAAACGGGAGCCTGAAGGATAACAATAAAAACACACAACATGATTTTTATTTTTGGCTGGGGCCATCAGAAGATCACCGCTTATGGTCATGCAGAAGAGCAGGAATGTTCGCATTGTCACAACAAAGCAAAATGGGAACTGAAGAAGATCCAGAACTATTTTACTTTGTTTTTTATTCCCATTTTTCCATACCAATCCAATTATTTTTATCACTGTCCAATCTGTAACCAGGGTCTGAAAATTGACCGCGAACATTTTGAGATTTACCGGAACATAGCAGAGGTGAATGCAGATTATCATGCGGGAACTATTTCAGGTGATGAGAAAGATAAACGGCTCACACAGATCTACAGTGATCTGGAAACCCGGCGCCTGGCGGAACAGGCTAAAAACGAAGCAGGCAGTAAAAAATTTGACGAGGTAGTGCGCGAAAAGTCAGATGAGGAATTAAAACGTATCCTGAGCAGCAACCACGCGCAATACAGTCCTGAATTTATTGTTTCCGTTCAGGCGGAGGTGGAGCGGAGAGGACTTAGGGGATAAAAAGTTTTGTTGACCTTTAAACAAATGTCATGGCTAAATTATTGTCCTGTTTGATGTGCTGTCTGATGCTCTGCTCTCCTGAGATCATTGCCCAGGCCTATCCTGTGTTTGGCGGAGAGAAAAAAGTGGCGATAAACGGTCTGAATTTCGACCCCATGGAGCCATTTATTTCCGACGATGGCAATA
>CAZFCR010000466.1:0-3023 GCA_964517305.1 uncultured Akkermansia sp. | reverse complement strand
AGAACCGCCAGATCATAGATGTACGCCAGGGGCCTGGAGGAATAATACTGATCGAGCTTGTAAACTGATAAACCTCCGATAATCCTGCCTTTGTCAAAAGCGGCGATGGCAAAGAATTTCTCATCTTTAAGGAGAGAAAGAAGTTGTTCGTTGTCTGCTGAAGGTTTGTGATTTGTTTCAAAAACCCTGATAAACAAGTTTACCAGGTCTTGAAAAAAAATCAGGTCCTTCTCTTCTAATTTTCTGATCTCATACCTCATAGTCGTATGGTAAAAACGCACTGTGAAATAAAGATACAAAACAAGTGGCCAGAAATTTCAGAGAGTGCGGGACAAAAAAAATCCGGCCTTTTCGGGGCCGGATTTTTATGAATTCAAAAAATGATCAGGCTTTAAAATCCCAGGTCTCCATAAATTTGGTAGTATAGTTCCCTGCTTTAAAGTCTTCGTTCTGCATTAATTTGATATGGAAAGGAATGGTTGTTTTTACACCTTCGATCACATATTCGCTGAGTGCCCTGTGCATTTTGGCAATGGCCTCTTCACGGGTTTGGGCAACGGTAATCAGTTTCCCCACCATACTGTCGTAGTTAGGCGGAATTCTGTAACCGCTGTAAACGTGCGAATCCACCCTGATGCCATGTCCTCCCGGCGTGTGGAGCGTTGTGATCACTCCAGGTGAAGGGGTGAAGTTCATAAAAGGGTTTTCGGCGTTGATGCGGCACTCAATGGCGTGTAATTGCGGGTAATAATTTTTTCCTGAAATAGGCACTCCTGCGGCAACGAGGATCTGTTCGCGGATGAGATCGTAATTGATCACTTCTTCGGTGATCGGATGCTCCACCTGGATCCTGGTGTTCATCTCCATAAAATAGAAGTTTCGGTGTTTGTCAACAAGAAACTCTACAGTACCAACACCTTCGTAAGCGATAGACAAGGCTGCTTTGATGGCGGCATCACCCATGGCATCACGCAGTTCAGGCGTCATGAACGGAGAAGGTGTTTCTTCCACAAGTTTCTGGTGACGGCGCTGGATGCTACAGTCGCGTTCGCTGAGGTGACAGGCTTTTCCGTACTGGTCGCCCACGATCTGGATCTCGATGTGACGTGGTTCCTCAATGTATTTTTCCATGTACATGGCCCCGTTGCCAAATGCGGCTTCGGCTTCGTGTGTGGCGCTGTCCCAGGCCTGCTGAAAATCTTCTTCTTTCCAGATGATGCGCATGCCTTTTCCGCCACCACCTGCGGTGGCTTTGATGATAACAGGATACTTGATGTCTTTTGCAATGCGTTTGCCTTCGTCGGCGCTCTCGAGCAAACCCGGCGAACCCGGTACACAAGGCACACCTGCTTCAATCATGGTAGCTTTGGCGTTGCTTTTGTCGCCCATTTTGTTGATCATTTCAGGTGAAGCACCAATGAATTTGATCTTGTTCTGGCGGCAGATCTCAGAAAACTTGGCGTTTTCGGCGAGGAATCCGTAACCCGGATGGATGGCATCGGCGTTGGTGATCTCGGCGGCCGCAATGATGTTGGCAATGTTAAGGTAACTGTCGCGGCTTGGCGGCGGACCGATACAAACGGCTTCGTCGGCAAACTTAACGTGTAAAGAATCTTTGTCGGCAGTGGAATAAACTGCTACCGTTTTAATGCCCATTTCCCGGCAGGTACGTATTACCCGGAGGGCAATTTCGCCGCGGTTGGCGATGAGTATTTTTTTAAACATCTGTTTGGTTTAATGATGAAATAATCTAAAGATCTGTTCAGTAACAGATTGAATTAACCTGTTATCCCCGGTTTATCACGAAGGATCAACCAGGAAAAGTGGCTGGTCGTATTCAACCGGCGTTGCATCATTAACAAGCACTTTCACGATCTTGCCTTTGATGTCGCTTTCGATCTCGTTGAACAATTTCATGGCTTCGATAATACAAACAGGTTTTCCTGCGGTAATATCATCACCCACATTTACAAATGGTGGTTTATCAGGACCCGCAGAACGGTAAAAAGTACCGATCATGGGCGATTTAATGGTAACGTATTTTGATTCGTCGTCTGCTGCCGGTGCTGCTGGTTTATCGCCACCGGCCGCTGGTGCTGCCACCTGTGGTGCTGCCTGGGCAACCGGTGCTGCCTGAACTGGCGCGGCCATTACTGCAGGCTGCATAATTACTTGCTGGGGTGCTGTTTTGGGTGTTCTTATCACTATTTTGATCTCCTTTGTTTCCAGCTCAACCTCGCTTACGCCGCTCTTGGAAACAAATTTTATAAGATCCTGGATTTCATTTAATTTCATGACAATAGTTTTAGATAGTTAGTGGGGGCAAAAGTAAAAGTTATTTCCATTAAAAAAAGTGTTTTTTGGCTTGCAATTATGTCAAAAACCTGTATTTATACCGGTTTTTATTCAAAAACACATCATTTTAACAAAAAAGGCCGCCTTTTGGGCGACCTTTAAAATTTGAACGGAATTCTTCTAGAACATGATGCCAATGTTAATACGAATGGCGTTTTGTTTCAGATCAGGCTTTACATATCTGAATTCTCCGTTTTCCACTCCATAAGCATGGAATTTTGATTCTTTTTTCATGAGATTGGTGAAACCCATAAAATAATTGATGCTCATGAACAGACTGGTTGAACCTCCCAGACGGTATTCTGTACCCGCTCCAACGTTCAGGCCCAGGCGCAGTGGAATAAGACTGCTTTCTTCTGCAATGTCAATGTCTTTTTCGGTAAACTCTCCTATAAAAGCAGCAGTATTGGTGGTGGTGGGATTGGTAATGTAACCGTAATAAGTGTCGGTTGCAACGGATTTGATCCTTACAGCTACTTCGGTACCAAACATCCCGAAGTATTTAAATCCGCCGTATTCTTTGGTGGAAAGTTTCAGAATAACAGGGATTGTAACGTGGGTGGTGCTGATTTTTCGTGATTTAAGGTGATACACTTTTGAAGCGCCATCCGTGCCGGGTTTTACAAATTCATTCTGGGCATCTACCCAATATACCACGCGGTAAGCCG